>JBKJND010000116.1:0-3811 GCA_046596095.1 Ahniellaceae bacterium
GGGACGGCGCTGTTGCAACCCACGATCGACGATTCGCGCTGGATGTTGAGGCTGCCTTGCCGGATTACGGCACGGCCCTTGCGACAGCAACGGAGGACGCCGGTCTCACGGAACACCACCTTGAAACTGTCACTGTTGCTCTGGCTCGGATCAGTGTTGCCGCAACCCCACGCGGACCAGGTGTGTCTTGCGACCACCGTGTATCTCGAATCGCGCGATCAACCCTTGCGCGGGCAACAAGCGGTGGCGGAAGTCGTGTTGCGCCGCGTTGAACGTGGTTCGTGGGGCAACGACGTTTGCGCCGTGGTCACGCAACGCAAGCAGTTTGCGCCGGCCTACACTTCGCCCAATTTCCGGGTGCGCAATCAAATCGCGTGGGACCGCGCCTGGAAAGTCGCCGCGGATACGCGCGAAGAATGGCAACGTCCTCTTCGCGAGCGTTCGCTGGTGGTTCCCGGCGCGGATCATTTCTACGCCTTCAATCTGGTGCGCCCTTCCTGGAGCGACGGTCACGAAGTGGCGAAGATCGGCGGTCATTCGTTTCTCCGCCTGGCGAACTGATTCGACCAGCGGCATCCCCGCGCTGCTGTACAACGGTGCTGCGCGCCGCTGCTTTTGCATGACGCAACCATCGAACAGCAGCCGGACATAGTCCGGCTCTACGACGGCGCTCAGCGCTCCGCGATCGGCGGATAGGCGCGCTCGTCGGGCCCGGTGTAGTTCGCGCTGGGGCGAATGATCTTGCCGTCTTCGCGCTGCTCGATCACGTGCGCGCACCAGCCCGTGGTACGCGCAATCACGAACAACGGCGTGAACAGTGCCGTCGGCACGCCGAGCATGTGATAGCTCGATGCCGAGTACCAGTCGAGGTTGGCAAACATGCGCTTCGAATCCCACATCAGGGACTCGATCCGCTCCGACACCTCGAACAACGTCGTGTTGCCACCCGCACTCGTCAGTTTGCGCGCGATTTCCTTGATGATTGGATTACGCGGATCGCCGGTCGTGTACACGGGGTGGCCAAAGCCGATCACGATTTCTTTTCGCTCAAGTCGCGCGCGAATGTCGGCTTCTGCGGCATCGGCGTTTGCGTAACGCCCAATGATCTCCATGGCGACCTCGTTGGCCCCGCCATGCTTGGGCCCGCGCAACGCGCCGATCGCACCCGTGATGGCGGAGTACATGTCGGCACCGGTGCCGGCCACCACGCGCGCCGCAAACGTGCTCGCGTTGAACTCGTGCTCGGCGTAAAGAATCAGCGACTGATCCAGCGCACGTATGTGCAACTCGCTCGCTTCCTCACCGTGCAGGAGATGCAGGAAATGCGACGCCACGGATTCGTCGGCGGTTTCGGTATCGATGCGGCGCCCGTTGCGGGTGAAATGCCACCAATACAGGAGCATCGAACCAAAGCTTGCGATCAGACGATCGGCGATGTCGCGCGCTTCGGCTACCGGATGACCTTCGCGTTCCGGCAACACCGCGCCGAGCATCGAGCAGCCGGTACGCATCACGTCCATCGGATGCGCGTTCGCGGGCAGCAGTTCCAGCGCGTCCTGCACCAATGCCGGCAGTCCGCGCAAGCGCCGTAGCTTGGTCTTGTAGGCGGCCAGCTGCGCCGCAGTCGGCAAGCTGCCGTGCACGAGCAGGAACGCCACTTCCTCGAAGGTCGATTCATTGGCCAGATCGGCAATGTCGTAGCCGCGGTAGTGCAGATCGTTGCCGGTGCGTCCAACCGTGCAGAGCGCGGTATTGCCTGCGGAAGTGCCGCTCAACGCGACCGATTTTTTTGCCTTCGGTAACGGGCTGACTTTCTCACTCATGCCGCATGTCCTTCGTCGATGCCGCTTCTATCTTGTTCGGCGAACAGCGCATCGAGCTTCTGCTCATAGCTGTGATAGTCGAGAAATTCGTACAGCTCGGCGCGCGTCTGCATGTTCGGCACCACCGATTTCTGCGTGCCTTCGCGACGCACCGTTGCGTAAAACGCCTGCGCCGCCTTGTTCATGGCACGATACGCGCCGCAGCAGTACAGCACGATGTCGACGCTGGCCGAACGCAGCTCAGCCGTGGTGAACAGAGGCGTCTCGCCGAACTCGGTGATGTTCGCAAGGATCGGCACCTTCACCGCCTGCTTGAACAGCCGGTACTGTTCGAGCGTGTAGACAGCTTCGGGGAAGATCATGTCGGCGCCCGCCTCGACACAAGCCACGGCGCGCTCCATCGCCGACTCCATGCCTTCGACCGCGACCGCGTCCGTCCGCGCCATGATCACGAACGATGCATCGGTGCGCGCGTCGACCGCGGCCTTGACGCGATCCACCATTTCGTCCTGCGGCACGATTGCCTTGCCTGGCCTGTGCCCACAGCGCTTGGTCGCGACTTGATCCTCGATGTGCATCGCCGCCGCGCCTGCCTTGCCGAGCGAGCGCACAGTGCGTGCGATGTTGAACGCCCCGCCCCATCCGGTATCCGCGTCCACCAGCAACGGCAGCGCGCATGCGTCGGTGATGCGCCGGATATCGGTCAGCACATCCTCGAGCGAACTGATACCGAGGTCCGGCACGCCAAGCGAATTCGCGGCGACGCCGCCACCCGAGAGATAAATCGCACGGAATCCGGAACGCTCCGCCATGCGCGCGGCATAGGCCGTGATCGTGCCGACGACCTGTAGTGGAGACTCTGCTGCCACCGCAGCACGGAATCGGGCACCGGGTGTTGACGGGTCGATCATGGGTTCGCGGCCTTCGAAGCTCGCGTGGAATGCGGTCTACGCACCAGAATCAGGACAGCAAGTGCGCGACGCCCGCACGCTCTTCCTCGAGTTCAGCGAGCGTCTTGTCCATGCGAGCGCGCGAGAAGTCGTCGATTTCGAGGTCCCGTACCAGCGTCCACTTGCCGTTTGAAGTGGTGACTGGCACGCCGTAGATAATTCCTTCCGGGATGCCGTAACTGCCATCGGAGGGCACGCCCATCGTTACCCACTTGCCGTTGCTGCCGCGAATCCAGTCGCGCACGTGATCGATCGCGGCATTGGCCGCCGACGCTGCCGACGACAAGCCGCGTGCTTCGATAATCGCGGCGCCACGCTTGCCGACCTGCGGGATAAAGGTGTCTGCATTCCACGCACTGTCGACGATCTGCGGTCCGATCGATTGCCCCTGGACCGTGGCAAAGCGGTAATCGGGATACATGGTCGGGCTGTGGTTGCCCCATACGATCAAACTCTCGATGTCGCCGACCGCCTTGCCGGTCTTGGACGCCAACTGCGAGAGCGCGCGGTTGTGGTCGAGCCGGAGCATCGCGGTGAAGTTGTCGGATGGCAGATCCGGCGCCGATTTCATCGCGATGTAAGCATTGGTGTTGGCCGGATTGCCGACCACCAGCACCTTGACGTCGCGCGAGGCGACCGCGTTCAGAGCGCGACCTTGTTCGGTGAAGATTTTCGCGTTCTCGAGCAACAAATCCTTGCGCTCCATGCCCGGCCCGCGCGGACGCGCGCCGACCAGCATGGCGATATCGGCGTCCTTGAAAGCAACGAGCGGGTCGTCCGTGCCGACCATTCCGGCAAGCAGCGGGAACGCGCAGTCATCGAGCTCCATCATCACGCCGCGCAACGCGGCCTGCGCCTTGTCGACGGGAAGTTCAAGCATCTGCAAAATCACGGGCTGATCCCGGCCGAGCATTTCGCCAGCGGCGATGCGGAACAACAACGCGTAGCCGATCTGGCCGGCGGCACCGGTGACGGCAACTCGGACTGGGGATTTCATGTGAACTCCAGGAGGATGAATGCGACGTTTTTGTCGGAGAA
>JBKJND010000022.1:0-5413 GCA_046596095.1 Ahniellaceae bacterium
ACCAGCAGTACCTCGACAAGAATCCGACGGGCTACTGCGGGCTAGGCGGAACCGGCGTCAGCTGCGCCACGTAAGTGCGCGCGGCCATGGTGTGACGGTCACGGCGCGACCGTCAGCGCGCACACGTAGATGAGTTCGCAAGCGCCCTCGCCGGTGTCGTCGCGCGAGGTCGAACTGCGCCAGATGGTGTCTGGCATTTTCGCTTGCACCAACCATCCATCAATGCGCACGCGCTGATCCCGGCGCACTCGCGCGAGTGCCTCCGCGACCGCAGCGTTCGCGGGGATGAGATGCATGTTCGCGCTCTGGCGCGTGATGAGTGCGGGATCGAGCGGTGGCGCATTGCGCCAGCGGTACTGATACCAACGCCCCGACTGGCTGATCGAGAGTTGGTCGAGAACCGCGTCGCGCGCCATGTCCTGCCATCCGAGGGCAAGATCCGTTGGCGCCAGGCGCGCAGTCCTGCCGAAGCTATAGTTTTGGCGTGAGAGTACGCGCGCGTCGACCGAAATTCCGGCAAGCGGTTGCAACGTGGCATCCTCGAGCACGAACGGCGCAAGCCCTGCGGGTAACGGTGTTTGCAGCGGTTCGCGGCCAGGCTCGACTGATGGCGGGCTGATGCAGCCCGCTGCGTCGCGACCGCCCTGCAATTGCGGCGCATCCGGCACCCTCGGTGAGAGATCCGAGTTCCACCAGCCCAACGCGATCGCGATACCCGCGACGACGCACCACACTCGCAGACTCATCGCTTGAATCCCGTTGCAGTTCGCGCGGCCTTGGGGCGTCTCTGCGGCAAACTTATCTGCGCTGCTTCCGTACGCCGCGACGCGATCATCGTGGTTGACATCGCGTGCTTAGCTGCATCTGCGAATTCTGGCGCGATGCTTCGCAGTAGCCCACCCATTGCGCTTGATTTGCGCCACAACATGCCGATGCGACGGCTCGGCGCGCGGCCTGCGAACGGCATCACGCACAGCGCAGTCGAAACGGGCACCGGCGCCGATACCGCGAGTTGCGGCAGCAAAGTGCAACCGACGCCTGCGGCGACCATTTGACGCAGCGTTTCGAGACTCGTCGCTCGAAAGCCGGCACGCTCGCCACCGCCCACCGTTTGGCACACTTCGAGCGCCTGATCGCGCAGGCAGTGACCCTCCTCCAGCAGCAACAGCGACTCGTTGCGCAAGTCTTTCATGCGCAGTGAACCGCGTCCGGCGTAGGCGTGCCCGACAGGCACCGCGAACACAAAGGGTTCATCGAAAAGAGTCTCGACGTGCAGGTGTGTGTCGTCCACCGGCAAAGCCAGCAACACAGCATCCAGGCGCCCATCGCGCAAGCGCGCGAGCAGCTCATCGCTTTTCTCCTCGACCAACAGCAACTCCAAAGTGGGGAAGCGCGCATGGATTCGCGGCACCGCATGCGGCAACAAGTAAGGTCCCAGCGTAGGAAAAAGCCCCAGTCGCACACTGCCAGTCTCAGGATCGTGGCTTCTCCTTGCAGCGTCCCTGAGCTGATCGACGTCGCGGACGATCGCACGCGCCCTCGCCGCGATGTCGTGTCCGGCCGGTGTCAGCATGATCTTGCCCGGCGAGCGCTCGATCAATACGACGCCGAGTTCTTCCTCCAGTTTGCGCAACTGCGTCGAAAGCGTCGGTTGCGACACAAAACAAGCCACAGCAGCCTTGCCGAAATGCCGGTGCTCGGAGAGTGCCACCAGATAACGCAGATCGCGCAGATTCATGTCGATAGGCTACACCTATCGAAAATCATGGGAATGCATGATTTTATGATCCAGCATGCACTGCCTTGGCTCTGCGCGGCGGCGGATCCCGCAGAAACGCCAGCAACGCCTGCGTGATCTCGTCGTCATCGCGACGCGCTAAATTGATCGCCGATGCGTAGTGCCCGAGATCGTCGCGCAGCAACAAGTTCACTGGCACGGCGTTCGCGCGCAGCGCACGCGCCAGCGATTCGCTGTTGCGCGGCCACACGATGCTGTCGTTGCGGCCATGCACCAGAAAAAATGGAGGTTCGTCGCCATCAACGTGGTTGATCGGTTGCGACGCGTCCCACAAACGCTGTTCGCCCCCGAAAGTGGCCTTGAGTATGTCGTCGGTCAAAGGCAGAAAATCGTAGACGCCCGAGTAGCCGATCATGCCCGCGAGTTGATCGATCGAACCGCCAGCCGCATTGAGATATACGCCGTCGGTCGCGACCAGGGCTGCAATGTGCGCACCGGCGGAGTGCCCCGCCACAAACAGCGACTGACCGCTCGCAGCGAACTCGCCACGCGCCCACACCACCGCGCGCGCTGCGTCTTCGATAAAGACCGGAAAGCGCACCTGCGGGTACCGGCGATAGTCCGGGATCACCGTGATCACGCCGTGCGAGGCCAGCCGCTCGCCGATAAAGCGATACCAACTCTTTGAGCCATTGCGCCAGGAACCGCCGTAGAAGAACACGACCACGGGCGTTGCCGCGCTGCGCTCGCGCGGCAGGAATACATCAGCGCGCAGATCGTGTGCGCGGTCGAACACGAGTCCTGGCCGCACCTCGACATCGCGCGACGGCGTGATCGCGTTGAACGTCGAGAACATGGCGGACTGGCAACCTGCCAGCACCCACACCAGTCCACCGAGCAGCATTGTTCGCAAGAGGTTTGCCATGAATCTCAAGGTCGGTTCCCGAAAGGTGGCGAAGCGTCGCGCATCGTTTGTGAATTTGCCGATAGGGCCCAGCCCGGCGCGACGCTAAACTGACGCGATCGCGGGGGAGGGGGGCAAGCCGATGGTCGATCCACATGAGTCACTGACCAACTTTTTTGGCGAGGTGCCGGAACGCAATACGGGCGACAACCTGATCCGTACCGCGCAGCAGCACCACGTGCAGCTCTCAGCGATGGCGGATCTCAAAGCCAACATCATCATCACCGTGTCGTCGGTGATTCTGACGGTGACGCTCGGCCGCACCAACGACCCACAGCTGAAGGTCGGCGCCATCATCCTGCTCTGTTTCACCTCGGTCGCGCTGATCCTGGCGATTCTTGCGGTGCTGCCGAAATACCGGCCCTTGCGCCTCAACGGCAAGCCCACGCCTCCCTACTTCAATCTGCTGTTTTTCGGGCACTTTGCCGAGCTTCCGCGCGAGCGATTCCTCAAAGAAATGGCGCACGCCATGCGCAGCGACGGTTCTGCTTACGAAGCGATGGCCAAGGATCTCTACTCGCTGGGCGTCTATCTCGCGCACTACAAATATCCCTATCTGCGTGCGGCCTACCTGTTCTTCCTGACCGGCTTCGTGCTCGCGGGTCTCGAGCAGCTCTGGCGCTTGACGACGCATTAGCCACCGGCAACCCCGCGTATGTCGAAGCTGCGTAGTCTTGCGGCGAACCACGTTTCACGCCGCGCACAACTCGAGGATAGACATGCTGACCAATTCGCTGCAACGCTGCTTGCGCATCACGGGTCTGGTTCTGCTGATGGCGCTGGCATGGGCGCAGGTCCACGCGCAGGATGCGGTACCCACGGCGCTCGATGATTGGCGCGGCTGGGTTTTGCGCAACGACGCGTGGTCCGCATGTCCCTGGCTGGCGGGGCAGGAGCCGAATCAGACGGACGCGCGCGTTTGTGCGTGGCCGGGCACGCTCACCATCGACGCGACGCCAAGCGGGGCAACGTTCTCGCAACGTTGGCAGGTCGACGCGCGCAGCTGGATTGCGTTGCCGGGAGATTCCTCGGTGTGGCCGCAACAAGTCACGGCCAACGGAGTCGCAACGTCGGTGACCGAAAACGTCAACGGTAGCGGGCGTCCCGGTGTCTGGCTCGAACCAGGCGACCATGAATTGACCGGAACGCTGCCGTGGCAGCGTCGCCCTCAACAACTGGCGGTTCCGTACGTTTCCGCGCTGCTCCGCCTTCGCGTCGACGGCGTTGCGCTCACCGCGATTGCACGTGACGGGGAGCAGGTGCGCCTCGGCCGCACCGAAGCAGTCGCGCAAGCGCCGGAGCGTCTGACTTTGCGTGTGTTCCGCAAGCTCGTCGATGGCGTGCCTGCGATGCTGGAGACGCGCTTGATGCTGGAAGTGTCAGGTGATGCGCGCGAAGTGACACTGCCCGCGCCGTTGCCGAAGGGATTTGCACCCGCGCGACTCGCGGGTTCGCTCAACGCGCGCATCGACGCCAAAGGCGATCTCGTCGTGCAGCTGCGTCCCGGTACGCATGAGTTTGCGTTGCACGCGCGCTCGCTCGCACCACTGACCACGATCGAGCGAGTGGCTGCGCGTGAGCCGTGGCCCACCCAGGAAATATGGAGCTTCGAGCAAAGTCCTCGCTGGCGTATTGCGCAGGCAAGCGGCGGCGCGCAGATCGATCCCGCACAAGCAGGCTTGCCCGGCGATTGGCACACGTTGCCGGCGTTCCTGCTGGAGAGTGGCGCTGCATTCAGGATCGACGAACGCAGTCGCGGTCCTTCCGCCGACGACCGCAATCGCCTGCAACTTGAACGCACGTGGTGGCTCGATTTCGACGGCGACGGATTCACCACGCGCGATAGCTTGAACGGCGAGCTGCGTCGCGACTGGCGGCTCGAAATGGCGCCGCCGTATCGCTTGACGCGTGCGCTGGTCGGCGGCGAACCGACGCAAGTGACGCAAGGCGCAAAGTCGTCCACCGGCATCGAGCTGCGTGACGCTGCGATCGCGATCGATGCGTCATCACGAATCGAAGCGGCGAACGGCGGGCTGCCGGTCACCGGCTGGCAACAAACTTTCGACGCGGTGCAGGGCACCTTGCAGCTGCCGCCGGGTTACACCTTGTGGGCGGCGCCTGGCGCCGATAAGGCGCACGGTTCATGGCTCGCACAATGGACGCTGCTCGCGGTTTTCTACGTCGCGATCGCGAGCCTGCTCGCGTCGTGGTTTGGCGGCTGGCGACTTGCGCTGGTCGTGGCCGTGCTGCTTGGGCTTTCGTATCACACGCATCCGGCGCTTACCTGGACGGTGGCGATCCTGCTGGCACTGGCGTTGCTCGCGGGCAAGTTGCCGCTGGGCCGGCCGCGCGTCGTGGTCGCGGCGCTGCGCACCGCCACGCTGATTGTGCTGATCCTGATGGCGTTGCCGTTTGCCGGCAGCCAGTTGCGACTTGCGCTCTATCCGCAGCTCGAACATTACGGCGTCGACGCGGTGCAGTCGGATGAGTCTGCGGTGGCCGCCGGCACCCCGAGCCAAGCCTCTGCGAAGTCGGTCGATTCGATGGAGCAAGCGAATGTGGCGGAAGCCGAACCGGAACTCGACGTCCAAATCATCGCTGATTCGCTGCCCATGTCGGAGTCGGCGCCGGCCCCGCCGGCCCCGGCCATACCGCACGAGCGCGCACGCGTCGAAAGCCAGTGGAACCCGGACGCAATCCTGCAAGCCGGC
>JBKJND010000359.1:0-2926 GCA_046596095.1 Ahniellaceae bacterium
GTTACTGAGGCGCGGCGGAACGTCTTCAACTTTACTCATGCGTGCTACCCCTCCCAGCTGCCAATTCGCCTCGCCCGATGATCTTGACCACGAATCGGATAGATCTCCGATCCTACAAGCGTTCGCACGTCCCCCATTCGGGTTTCACTAGGCCGGCATCTCCCAACGGGATCCCCGGCTCGAAACACGCCTTGACGCTTGAGTCTCCCACGCAGTAGGCAATGACTGGTTTCCGGGGGTAACTTTGGGGGTAACTACGTCGCGCGCAGTTGGGCTTCGCTTGTGGCAGTAAGCGCACAGCGGTTTGTTCGATAGCCTTCCGCCCACCAATAGTTGCCTCAATGCCCGAAGCGAAGCGCGAGACCCGTGTCGACTCACGGGTTCTTTGTGCGTCCGCGAGCATCCCGGAACCGAACACTTCGCGATCAATCGAAGGCGAGCGTTGCGTCGAGGCCGAGGAGCCAGGTGCGGCCCGGGCTGGGTTCGAAGTAGCGCCCGTTGGCTTCGTTGACTATGACCGAGCCGACGTAGTCGCGACCCTGCAGGTTGTCGATGCGAGCAAAGCCTTCGATGCGCATCGGGCCGAGTTGCCAGCGTCGCGTGGCGCTGAGGTCGAAGCTTGCGAAACCAGGCGCTGTGCTGGAGTTGAGGTCGTCCGCGAAGACACGGGAGCTGGTGCGAGCGGCGAGCGCCACGTCGAAGCGATCGCCAGGTGCGTAGACGAGCTCCGCAAACGCCGTGTGCCTGGCGATGCCCGGAATTCGCGCGCCTGCCGGTACGAAGACGTTGGGTCGAATGCACGGTGTACTCGTGCAGGCCGTGAATTCGTCGCGATAACGTGCGTCGAGCCATGTGTAGGCGAGCGCATAACGCCAATCCGGAGCGAGTTCGCCGGACAACGCGACTTCGACACCCTGACGCCGCGATTCACCCGCATTGGCAAACGTGCTGCGGCCACCGGCATTGCTTGCGACCGCGAGCTCGCCTTCGGTCCGGCTTTGGAACACTGCGACATCGAGCGCGTGGTCATCGAACCGCGCACGCACGCCCATCTCCGCGTTATTGCTGCGGGAGGCGCGGAGCGCGGTGTTGAGCCCGCTGCTGGCATCGCTGCGATACGCCAACTCGTTGAAGGTCGGCGTCTCGAATCCCTGCCCCGCATTTGCGTAGACACTGATGGCTGGCGTGGCGCGAAACAGCACGCCCGCAACGGGTGCCACATCCGTGTAGCGAAGGGTGCCGCTGTCGTCGGGATTGCTGGCCGTAACGAACCGATCGCGCGACCGGAACTCGACCTCGCTGCGACGCGCTCCGGCCAGCACCCGCCAATGCGGTGCGGGCTGCCAGTCCGCCTGCACGTACTGGTCGAAACCGCGGACACGATTGCGCTCGTTGCGGCGCAGCGCTCCACGCACACCGAGCGCTGCACCGACAAAATTCTCGAAACCGAGGCGGTCCTCGGCCGAGCTTTGCACCTCAAGGCCCGCGGTCAATGTCAACGGACGTGCGAGCCATTCCCCCTCAGCGCGAACTCTCGCGTCAAGACCCGAGTAGTCGCGATCGAGATCGATGACGCCACCGCCGCTGAGCGGATTGCGCTGCGCGGCGACGGGCACCGAAAGAAACTGCACCGTTTCGCGGCGACCCCCGTGCGCGGTTACGGCCAGGCTCGCCGCATCGCCAAGATCGCGGCCAAATCGCCCTCCCACCTGTCGCTGACGCACGCGTTTACGTACATCGAACAGCAACGCGCCGGGACTTGCGGCGCGACGATTGCCACCACCAGTCAGCTCGGCGCGCGTCAATCCCTGCGGATCGTCGGCGTCGATGTCGACGCTATTGGCGATGAGGCGAAGTTCGTTGCCTGCGAATTCGGCTTGCAACAGCGCCTGCGCGCTGTCGCGACGGGCGGCGCTATGGTCGCGGAATCCGTCGGTGGCGAAGCGCGAAGCGCCTACCCGGTAACCGCCGGGTGTGGCATTCCAGCTGCCGGCCGCGCCGAGGCTCTCGCGCCACGCATTGTCGCTGCCCGCATTGGCACTGAACTCGAATTCCGGTCGCGTCGGTGGCATCGCCGTGAAAATCTGGATCACACCGCCGGACGAGTTTCCGTACAGCGCCGAGAAGGGTCCTCTGAGGACTTCGATCGCCTCGGCAGAATCGAGCGCGAAATGCGACACCTGGCCTTGTCCGTCAGGCATGGTGGCCGGAATGCCGTCGGTGTAGAGGCGCACGCCGCGCACCCCGAACGTGGCGCGTGCGCCAAAACCGCGGATCGATATTTGCACATCCTGCGCATAGTTCTGCCGATCGCGAGCGGCGACGCCCGGAATGCGTTGCAACGACTCCGACACGTTCACGCGTGGCCGCGCACGGCGGAGATCGCTCGACTGGATGCGTGAAATGGACGCCGGCACGTCCAGCGCATCTTCGGCCTCACGCGTCGCAGTCACCACCACCGTCTCAAGTCGCGCCGGCCTGTTGGCGCGCGCCGCCTGAGCGTTTACTGCGGAGGCCGCCAGCGTGGACAGAATCAACACCACAGACCAGAAACTGGAGCATGCAGGCATTGGCATCGGCTTCAAGAAGGCTTCGACAGGAACTTAAGTGGCGCGAGAATCGCACACAGGTGCAACGCGCGACAAACCTGGCACGCTGGCTCCAGGCGTTTCGTCTGCGATAATGGCGGGCTAGCAAGACCCCGTAGCTCAGCTGGATAGAGCGCACCCCTCCTAAGGGTGAGGTCACAGGTTCAACTCCTGTCGGGGTCGCCATATTTTTCGCGCGCCTTCCTCGCGCGCAGACGCGTCATTTTTTCCCAACCGTTTTTCCAGAATTCCAGGAGTCTCCATGTCGCACCCTGTCCTCAAGGCGCTCGATCTGACCGCCGCGCAACCCGGCACCTTCCTCGGCAACAAGCGCTGGT
>JBKJND010000396.1:0-2861 GCA_046596095.1 Ahniellaceae bacterium
CAGGCGAGTGAAACGCTGTTGATGTTTGGATGGTGAAGTTCAGAAGCAAGGCGCTGATTCCAAAGAGCAAAAGCGAACAAGAACCGGGGAAACGTCAGGTCCGGCTCTACAAGGGCGGCAGCGGCGAGCCGGCGCATCGCGGCGTTATGATCGAAAGGACCAAGATCAGAGGGCTCTCCCATGTTCGCGCGCTTGCTGATGTTTGCGCTGGTTCTCCTGGCAGGTTGGTTGATCTGGCGCGCGGTGCGTCGATGGATCGACATGAGTGCCGCGAAGCAGGACAACCGCACCGACACCCGACGACTCGACCATCAGCGCCATGGCGGTTCCGCTGCGGGGTGGACGGCAGCAGGCGCATCCGGCGTCGCTGTCGGCGGTGACTCGAATCGCGGCGAGGACCTCGCAGACGCGCGGTCTATCAACACTCACGAAGCGCCGCACGACAGCGGCGCTGAAACGGACGGTGGCAGCGATAGTGGCAGCACCGATGGCGGCAGCGGTGGGGATTGATGTCCCCAGCGCGAGTGCCGACCAGTGAGTGATGCGATAAGCGCGCCATGCGAGCTGCTGTTGCGCAACGCGCGCATCGCAACGCTTGACGCCGTATCGGGTTACGGATTGATCGAGCGCGGTGCACTGGCAAGCGCTGCGGGCTGCATCGCGTACGTCGGCGCGGATAGCGAGGTGCCCGCTTCGATGGCGTCATCGGCGCGCGTCACGATCGATTGCAACGGCGCCTTGCTCACCCCTGGACTTGTCGATTGCCACACCCACGCCGTGTTCGCGGGCACCCGCGCCCCCGAATTCGAGCAGCGCCTCGAAGGCGTCGGTTACGAGGACATCGCGCGCGCGGGCGGCGGTATCCGCGCGACGGTCGCCGCCACGCGCGACGCGAGCTTCAATGAATTGTTCGCGCAGAGCTTGCCGCGCGTGCGTGCGTTGATCGCCGACGGTGTGACCACCTTGGAAATCAAGTCCGGTTACGGCCTCAACGTCCAGAACGAACGCAAGATGCTGCAAGTTGCGCGCCGAATCGCAGCGAAGACCGGCGTGACGGTACGTACAACGTTTCTGGGCGCGCATGCGCTGCCACCCGAATTCGCGCAACGCGCCGACGATTACATCGACGCGTGCTGCTCATGGCTGCACGAACTCGCGGGCGAAGGACTCGTCGACGCGGTGGATGCGTTTTGCGAGACCATCGGCTTCACTCCAGCGCAGACCCGACGCGTGTTCGAGGCTGCGCAAACGCTGGGGTTGCCGGTCAAGTTGCACGCCGATCAGTTGAGCGACAGTGGTGGCGGCGCGCTCGCGGCAGAGTTTCGCGGACTGAGCGCCGATCACATCGAACACCTGAGCCAGGCCGGCATCGACGCCATGGCGCGAGCGGGGACAGTGGCAGTGCTGCTGCCTGGCGCGTTCCTGTGCTTGCGTGAAACGAAGTCGCCGCCGATCGCGGCATTGCGTGCTGCGGGCGTGCCGATGGCGGTCGCAACCGACCTCAACCCGGGTACGTCGCCACTTCTTTCGTTGCGACTCGCGATGGCGCTTGCCTGCGCGCAGTTTCGCCTGACGCCGGCCGAGGCGCTGCGCGGCGCCACGTGCCACGCGGCGCGAGCGCTTGGGCTGGAGGATCGAGGCGTGTTGCGCGTGGGTGCCCGCAGCGACCTTGTGCTTTGGCGCGTACGCGAACCCGCCGAACTCTGCTACTGGTTGGGAAGCGATCTGGTGCAGACCGTGGTAGCCAACGACCAGATCATCGCTGGCGCGTGGCCTGCGATTCCATCGAACCCACTGTAGGAGCGGCGCAAGCCGCGATGCGAGGCCGCGTGGCGCAGGACCTCGCCTGCCTCGCGGCTGGCGCCGCTCCTACATGAGCTTTGACTCAGCCTGCGGTTTTCTTCGCGGCCGCCTTGGCTGGAGCCTTCTTGGCGGGCGCAGCAGACTTGGTCGCGGCCTTGAGCGGAGCCTTCTTGGCCGGGGACTTCGCCGGCGACTTGCTCACCGCCTTCTTCGCGACAGTCCGAACTTCTCCCTCCGTCTTCGGCGATTTCTCGTCGTGCGGACGCACATTGCCGTAACTGCGCTTCGCGATCTTGCCGCGCGTGGTCTTGCGGTCGCCTCTGCCCATGCTGCTCACTCCGAAAGTTGAATTCGGCGGCGAGTTTAGCGGTTGCAGAGCCCGACATGTTGCGCTTTGCGAGGAGCGACTCTCAGGCGTCGCTGCCGCCGTTCGCTTCGTCCCGCAGCGCCGCGCGCCACCGGCGTGTGCTGTGCCAGTTGGACCAGTGCGCCGCCGCGATCAACATGCCACCGCTCGCCGCTGCCAGCGCGTGACCTCCGCCGTGCGAATGGCCAGGGGAAAACAGCGAGTAAGCCATCACCGACAAACCCAGCAGCAGCAATACCAGCGAAAGCGGTTCACGGTGTCGCCGGCTGGCGTGTCCAATGACGAACGTCGCGAACAACGCTGCGGTGACGATAAAGATGGATTCAATAACGACGCTGTGACCGATCGAGTGGGTCGCACTCGGCAACAGCGCAAACGCCACGGGAATCAGCGCGCAATGCACGGCGCACGCCGCAGACGCGGTGCCGCCGACCATGTCCAGGGCGGCGCTCGGTGGCGTTGTAGGAATGGAACAAGTCGGTTTCATGCAAGGTTATAAAGTATCACAATCAGATGCACCTGGCCAACGCCCTTGCGAGATGCGACATCGCCTGTGACGGG
This sequence comes from Ahniellaceae bacterium, assembly GCA_046596095.1. Taxonomy (GTDB): domain Bacteria; phylum Pseudomonadota; class Gammaproteobacteria; order Xanthomonadales; family Ahniellaceae; genus JBBQNY01. The sequence goes on from JBKJND010000396.1 coordinate 2,732, forward strand.
ATCAACGGCACCGAAGAAGTTCTGGTCGCCATCGGCAAAGGCGAAAATGCTCATCAGCCGTTCGTGTTGAGCCTGTCAAACCATGAATGGCGTCGCCGGAGAGGATCAAACTGCTGGCGACTTTGAGCAC
>JBKJND010000107.1:0-4289 GCA_046596095.1 Ahniellaceae bacterium
CTGCGTTGATTCGCAATAGCCCAGCAACGCCTGGCGACGACACTGCGTTGATTCGCAATAGCCCAGCAACGCGTCGAGCTTGCGCACTTCGACGCGTTTGCGTTCCTCGCCGGCCTCGCCTTGATCGATGAGTCGCCGCAGATTGACTACGTCGCCGAGCCCAAAGCTCAGCCACGCCTCGGCGGGTTCGCCATCGCGACCCGCGCGGCCGGTCTCCTGGTAGTAGCCCTCGATCGACTTGGGCAGGTCGATGTGCGCGACGAAACGCACATCCGGTTTGTCGATGCCCATGCCAAAGGCAATGGTCGCGACCATCACCACGCCGTCCTCCTGTAGAAATCGACGCTGGTTGGCCGCGCGCGCGGTCGCGTTCATGCCGGCGTGATAGGGCAAGGCGTCGAGGCCGGAAGCTGCCAGTTGAATTGCAATGGCTTCAACGCGCTTGCGCGAGAATGCGTAGACGATGCCGCTTTGCCCGCGATGCGCGCCCAGAAAGTCGAGCAGTTGACGCGTGCCGTTGTCTTTCGGCACGACGCGGTAGCGGATGTTGGGCCGGTCGAATGAACTCGTGAAGCGTCGCGCGTCTTCCAGTTGCAGCCGTTCGGCGATCTCGCGCTGTGTCGGCGCATCCGCGGTTGCGGTGAGTGCGATGCGTGGAATGTCCGGCCAGCGTTCGTGCAGCAGCGTAAGCTCGCGATACTCGGGGCGAAAGTCGTGACCCCATTGCGATACGCAGTGCGCTTCGTCGATGGCGAACAGCGCGATCTTCGCGCGGTCCAGCAAACCGACGGTGCGTGGTGTGAGCAGGCGCTCGGGCGCGACGTAGAGAAGATCGAGTTGGCCCGCGAGCAATGCGCGTTCGACGTCCGCCGCAGCGACCTGGTCGAGCGTTGAATTGAGGAAGGCCGCGTGCACGCCGAGCTGACGCAGCGCCTCGACCTGATCCTGCATCAGCGCGATCAGCGGCGAAATCACCACGCCGCAGCCTGGCCGCACCAGCGCCGGCAACTGGTAGCAAAGCGACTTGCCGCCGCCTGTGGGCATCAGCACCAGCGCGTCGCCACCCGCGATCACATGCTCGACGATGAGTTCCTGCTCGCCACGAAAGGCCGCGTGTCCAAACACGCGTCGCAGCACCTCAAGCGCCGGTTTGGTCAAGGGCAATTGGGGCGCTATTCGAAGTCGTTGCTGAAGAGCAACGAGATCGCGCCATTCGGCACGTGCATGACGATGCAGTGGATGGCGCCGGAGAGACCGATGATGGCGGAGCAGTTGATCGGCACGATCCGTTTATCCTGGAACGCTGCCGCAAACGTTGCGCGCGCTTCTTCGTTGCGCGCGGTTTCACCTGTGAACGAGCACACCATGACGATGGAATTGAGCACAATCGAGTTGGCGTAGGTGAAATGCGTCCCGGTGCCGAAGCCGCTGCTCCAGCCGGGGGTACGGTAGACCGTGTAGCCCTGGGCCTGGCGCGCCGCCGCAAACGCGTCGGCGATGCCATTGGGCACCTCGTCGCCCGTCTCTGAATAATCGCTGACGATGACTTCGTTGTCGTCGACCGGGTACACCCACATGTCGATGTGCTGGGTCGTATCGAACGACACCGGAAACGCGGGCACAATCTCCAGGTCGAGGCCCTGATACGTGCGGTACACATCCTTGATCTGCTGCGCCGTCATCCCCGCATTCTCGGTTTCGATGAGCGCCGTCATGAACGCGCGACGCGGCGAAAACAGATGGAAGTTGCCGCCGCCGTGCACCAGCGGCATGTCGTACTGTGGTTCGCTGCGCGCGGCGCTCCACACATCCGGAAACGCATCATCGACCGGACGTGGGCGGTTGTAGACATGATCGACGCTGGCGCGGGTGCCCTGGTTATCGATGAAGCGCGGACCGTAGTCGCGCATCCACACGCTGCAACCTGAGGTGCACGGCTGCGTGATGAACTCGACGCGGCTCATGTCGACACCGGCGCCTTGCAGCGTGGTGGTCGCAGAACTCTGCTGCGACGCGCCCGTCACCACCACATACATGCGCGCGGTCGCATCCAGCGTCGTCGCCGCCACGGCCATCTGCGTCAACAACGTGTTCTGCGACCCCCAGCGCACCAGCAATCCGTCGTTGTTCTCGTACTCCGCTTGCGCGCGCACGGCTCCGGTGGGCGGCGCCAGAGGCATGCGCGAGAGATCGGGCGCGCGCCAGGTGGCACGTTCTTGCGCCGTCATGCCGCGCGGCGGTGTTACGTAATCGTCCTTGATGGTCGCGAGATACGCGGGATCGACCAGCGGCGCTTCGTCAGCGATCGCGCCACCGGCAAACATTGCAAGCGACAGCCAGGCGACCGCATTGGAAAGGTTCATCGAATTCCGGAAAGTCAGGACCAATCGCCGGCGCGCAGTGTAGGTCAGGTCGGCTTCGCCGACCTGACATTCGTCGCGATGCCGTCAGGTCGCTGCGCGACCTGACCTACAAGAAGGCTCGTGGGCGCGGTGCTCGTGCCGTTGCAGGTCAGGTCGGCTGGTCCGACCTGACAGGCAATTCGCGCGAGATTGTCGTCAGGTCGGCGGAGCCGACCTGACCTGCCTGCGGTCAGGCGCGACGGGTGAGGGTGTCGCGCACGCGCGAGCGCGTGAGCGGTCCGAACTTGAGCTGGTCGAGCACCGCGGTGGCGCGCGCAATGTCGCCGGGGCCGACTCGATAATCGTCGGGTTCACTCGGCACCTCGACATCGCATTGCACTCCCGTGAGTCGGCGCGCAAGGCGCGCGGCATCAGCGTGCTTGACCAGACGCGCCGATGTCGCCGCAGCGCCACGCATGCGCAGATACGCGACTTCATGCGCGCGCTCGAGCAACGCGTCCAGCGTGCCGAAATGCGTGAGCAACTGGGCGGCAGTCCTGGGACCGATTCCGGGAACGCCCGCGATGTTGTCGACGGCGTCGCCGGTCAGCGCCAGAAAGTCGGCGATCTGATGGCTCGCAACGCCAAAGCGTTCGATTACGCCGTCGCGTGTGCAGCGCGAATCGCGGGCAAAGTCCCAGCAGTTGTCGTGTTCGCCTTCGAGTACCTGCATCAGATCCTTGTCGGCCGTCAGCACCGTGATATTTGCGCCGCGCAACCGCAGCGCTCGCGCCGCACTTCCGATGAGATCATCGGCCTCGTAAATCGGGGACGACAACATCGGCAGGCCCAGTGCCTCGACCAGTGCGGCGCAATACGCGAACTGGCGTTCGAGTTCGGCCGGAGGCAATGTACGGTTCGCTTTGTAGGGAGGATAGATGTCGTTGCGGAAGGAGGTTGTCAGCGACTGGTCGAACGCGAGCGCAGCGTGCGTCGGTCGCGCCTGCTCAAGCCAGCGCAACACAAAGCCGAGAAAGCCGTACACCGCGTTGACCGGATGCCCGTCGCGGTCGTGCATCGTCGGCGGTACCGAGTGCCAGGCGCGAAAGACATAAATACTGGCATCGACCAGATGCGCCTCAAACGCGGGTGGTGCAAACGTCACGCCTGCGGACCGCGCCAGTCGCTGAGCAACGTGCCTGCATCGGGCCGCATCCTGTCGGCAATTTCTTGACGCGGTGTGCCGATGTGGATGAAACCCACGATGCGCTCGCCGCCGATGAGCCCAAGTGCCGCCTTCACACCATCATCGTAGGCCGCCCAGCCGGTTAGCCATTGCGCTCCAAATCCGAGCGCCTGCGCACCCAGCAGCAGGTTGTACGCCACGCATCCGGCCGAGAGCAGTTGTTCGATCTCCGGCACTTTGTGCGGCGTCGTGACGCGCGCCACCACCACCAGCACCAGCGGCGCGTGATTGAAGCGTTGTCGATCCTTGTCGACCGCGCTGTCGCCGATCGACGGATCCCGTTCGCGATGCAGTCGCGCAAGCAGTTCGCCAAGCTGCGCGCGCGCATTGCCCTCGATGCGAATCAGCCGCCACGGCTCAAGCACTGAATGATCCGGCACGCGCAACGCTGCGGCGACCAGCAGATTGACTTGATCGTGCGATGGGCCGGGATCGCCAAGCAGTTTGCTCGGTACCGAATGCCGCCTGTTGAGAGTGTCGAGGGCCGGTGACGTCATCGTGACGAGCTTATCAGTGCGCATCGGCACGACAATTGCTTCGTTGCGGATACCGAAGCGGTAAAGGCCGGATCGTCAACGGGCGTCCTCCAGAATCGTTTCGCGGACGAAGACGTACGCGACGGCAGGCTGTCGCGGCGCCAAAGGGCATTGTCTTCTGGAAAATTTTGTGTGCGCCAAGGCACACTTGTGAAGCCATTTTGT
>JBKJND010000062.1:0-4661 GCA_046596095.1 Ahniellaceae bacterium
TGGTTTTTTCAGCGCGCAGCCACGTATTCCTGTTTTTCGGGCGCCTGTTTTCGCGGACAGTTCAAGCTGATGCTTGAGCTGTTCGGTGCCACCAAGGGTTAACCGCCGACCTGTACACCCTTCCAGAACGCCACTCGTCCTCGGATCTCCACTGCCGCCTGCTTCGGCTCCGGGTAGTACCAGGCCGCGTTAGCGTTGACCGCGTCGCCGACCACCACATCGTAGTAATGCGCGGTGCCCTTCCACGCGCACGTGCTGGTGTGGTCGGAGGGGCGCAAGTGCGCGCGCACCAGCGCATCGGCCGGGAAGTAATGGTTGTTCTCGACAACGACAGTATTGTCGCTGCGGGCCACGACGGTGTCGTGCCAAGTGGCGGTCTTCATTGCATGGCTCCAAAAGATGGGCAGAGTGGACTTTTATTGCCCAGCAACCTTAGCCCCGACGCAAACTGAAAAGTCGACTCTGACCCCGCTTTTGTTCTGCGGCTACTCGACAGCGATCCAGTCCACTGTCAGCGCGAACGCACCTTCGCGTTTGTCCGCGATAAGCAAGCCGATCTCCCGCACCTGCGACGCGTCCATTGCCGGGCCCGCGACGCTGGAGCCGCGCACCGTGGCCTGCAACGACCGCAACGGAACCCGCACCTCGGTCCACGTCCCAGCGAGCGTTTCGAACTCCGCGCCGAATGACACCGCAATCCCCCGGTAGCGCACATCGGTGGCCAAACGCAGCTGGTAGCGACGGCCATCACCGCGCACGCGCAGAACCACGGCCGTTGCGCCGCTGAGGTCGAAATCGCGACCCACGCTGCGCACCGAGGAGAAGCCGCCGTTGTTCTCAAGCGACAGCTCGCCGGCGAATTTCAGCTGGCCGCCGGCCACCACCGGACCGCCGCTTGAGCGCCCACCCATCACGTCATCATTGAGCGCTACCCAGCGTGGCTCTTGTGGACTGTTGTCGAAGTTGACGAGGGGACGCATTAGCGATTCCAGAGGCAACGGGGCCGTAGCAGCGAGAGAGAGACTGCAGCGGAGGAGGAGGATGGCGGCAAGGGATGGCGACGGCATGACGCCATTGAAGCGCCCCAAGTGTCAAAGCAGGGTCAGAGTGGACTTTTCCTGCAACGCCAACAGGCCTATCGCGCGTTGGTTATGGAAACAGTCGACCCCATGGAAGTAGAGACCATCCGCCAGCATGTGCAGCGTCAGCACGCCTACGGCACAGTCCGCTTCCGCGTAGCGATCGAAGCTCAGTTGGGACGAGTGGCCGGCCCTCGGAAGATCGGAAGGCCGCGGAAGTCAGAGGCAACCACGGAAAGTCGACTCTGACCCCGGTTTTTAGTTTTTGCTTTTCCGTGGACAATGGGTGAGCGACACGCCACGTGTCGCCCGCGACGACGACTCGGTGAAGACACACATGCGAACTTTTGTGCTTCGAGCGCGAGCGGCGCCCACGGACAGCCAGCGGCTCTTGGCCTGCGTCGGCAAAGAAGCGCATGTTGAAATCCTGGCGCATACGCTGATGAACGCAATCTTCGTGGCCCAGTCGCATCGCACGGACGTGATGGTGCATCTGGTGCTGGAAAGCACCCAGGACTTCTCCCGCACGATCCGGTTCGACGCCAACGAAATGCACGACATCGGCGGCTTCAACGAGCAAGCACTGCTCGGCAAGATCGCAAAGGCGCTGGATGCGTCCCGGGGGATGGGGAAAGACGAATCGCGACCGGTGGAATTGGGTATCAACGTGCGGACGCTGAGCTTCGAGCGGCTAATGCAGGAGCTGGGCGCCGACCATCAGCTGTACGTCATGGACAGGAAAGGCACCTCGATTCGCGAGCAGGTGCTTGAAGCCAATCCCTGCTTCGTGCTGACCGACCACATCCCGATGCCGAAAAAGACGTTTCATACGCTAGATCGCCTGGGCGCGAAGAAAATCACGCTGGGATCCAGAATGCTGTTCGCCTCGCAATGCGTCGTGTTGATCCATCACGAGCTGGATCAGCGATGAGCCGGGGTCAGAGTGGACTCTCGTCGCCGAGCAAGTCTGTCGCCCGCGCAACCTGAAAAAAGTCGACTCTGACCCTCGCTTCCAGGTCGACCCGGGTCTTAACGCGCTCGCGAATCTCTTGCGCGCTTGGGGAGCGGTATTTCCTCCAATACGGCCACTTCGACCAGAGCGCGCTCCATCAACGCGCGCGCCTGCGCGGTACTGGCTCGCAGCATGGCGTGCAGAACCGCGTCGTCTGTACCACCGTGTTCGCAATGGGCGCTGTAAAACTCGAACTCGTTCAATGTGCGGATGATGCCGACCAGATGGTGCGGACATTCGCAGTCGACCGTCGTTGAGCGCCGCGCAATTTCGAGTAAAGCATCATCGTCGAACATGCGTGGCTCAAGGGCTGCACGCGTCGTGCCCGGTCGCGCGGGTACCTCGGCGGTCGATCGCCGCAACTCGCGGATGATCTGCGAAGGGCCAACGGGTGACTGCAGTGCAATCACACCCTCCGCTTCGAGTCGTTGCACGAGGGCTGCCTGAGAGAAGCCATAGCACACGATCACGCGCACGACTGCCGATCGCCAGAAAATGTGCAGGATTTCGTCGACGCGTTGCGGCATGAGCGCCGCCATTTCGATGACCATTGCGTCCGGTTCGCGCTCCATGACGGCGATTTCAAAAGCCGTCCAGCTGCTGTGCTGGCCCAGTACCGTCACACCTTCGAGTGCTGCCTTCGCGGCATCCAAGGAGGTCGGCGAGTCGCCGTAGCAGCAAACCTTGGTCGTATCAGACTCGTCGCGAGCCTTCGCGTGCGCCGGACCTTCGTGTAGAGCAAGCATCGCTTCCAGCTCCACTCGCGAAAGGTTCGCCACGGAACCAATCGCATGCCCGACGTCGATAAGTCGTTTGATGCGCACCAGCCGTTCGACATCGTCCTGGTCGTACAGGCGCACCGGAGAGAGGTCGCGGTTCGGTGCGACGACTGCGTAACGACGCTCCCAGACCCTGAGCGTATCCACGGGGACCCCGGTGGGCCTCGATACCGCGCCGATGCGAAACCTCGGAGGCGGATCGAGCACTCTACTTTTCGACGCTTTCCTGGGCATGTTTCGATCTCTGGATGAGTGCGGCAAAACGAGAATTGTGCACGGTGACCCGGCGCCGCTGTGCGTTGCCGGGTCGCCAATTGTGTACCCTCAAGCTATCGACTGTCCATGTTTTGTCTAGTTCACTACCTTTTCACCTCAGAACTGGCTAACTACTGCTGCGGCTTGGTCAGCGCGCGGCGATCGGCCCCCTCCTGCCGAGGCGCCACTGGCCAGGTTGCTCTTCTTGCTTGAAACAGTTGAACGACTTTTTCCCCACTAGATTTTTTTCCACCCTGATTCGCCTACCCAAAGGACATCCAATGAAGAACAAATTGCTCACACTGATCGCAAGCTCGCTTTTTGCCACCAACGCGTTCGCGGCCGACATCGTCGACACCGCGGTCGCGGCCGGACAGTTCAAGACGCTTGCCGCAGCACTAACCGAAGCCGACCTCATCGATACCTTGAAGGGTCCTGGTCCGTTCACCGTGTTCGCGCCTACCGATGCCGCTTTCGCGAAAATCCCGAAGGCGGATCTCGCCGCGCTGCTGAAGGACAAGGCCAAGCTCACTGCCGTGTTGACCTACCACGTTGTGCCTGGCGTGGTGATGGCGAAGGACATAAAGCCCGGAATGGTGAAGACGGTGCAGGGTTCGAACCTCAAGGTGACCACGAAGGGCGGTGTCAAGGTGAATAAGGCCAAGGTCTCCAAGGTCGACATCGTCGCCGACAACGGCGTGATCCATGTGATCGACACGGTGGTGATGCCGAAATAAGCAGCAACTACTACTCGTGCAGGTTTCGGCCCGGCAACGGGTCGAGGCCTCGCAGCCACCAGGCTCAACTTCGGAATATCTGTCCATTCCATGCAGACCACTTTAGAACGCACCGGTGAGGTTGTTCCGCACCGCGAAGCCCCCGTGCCGGTTTCGCAGAAAATCCGCGAACGATTGCGCGCCGCGCGCCAGCGGTTCCATGCCAACGACAACATCGCGCGCCACATCGAGCCGGCAGAACTGCCTTTATTGCTCGAAGAGGTGACACAGAAGATGCAGGGCGTGCTCCAGAGTCTGGTGATCGACACCGAAGGCGACCACAACACGCAGGACACGGCGCGCCGCGTCGCAAAAATGTATCTGACCGAGGTCTTCAGAGGCCGCTACCACCCGCAACCGGAGATCACGGAATTTCCCAACGTCGAACATTTGAACGAACTGATGATCGTGGGTCCGATCACGGTGCGCAGTGCCTGCTCGCACCACCTGTGCCCGATCATCGGCAAGGTCTGGATCGGTGTCATGCCCAACGAGCATTCCAATCTCATTGGGCTGCCGAAGTACGCCCGCCTGTGCGAATGGGTGATGAGCCGTCCGCAGATTCAGGAGGAAGCGGTGACGCGACTCGCCGATCTGCTGCAGGACCGCATGCAGCCGGACGGGCTTGCTCTGGTGATGGAAGCCGACCATTTCTGCATTCAATGGCGCGGCGTGAAGGACGCGGATTCCAAAATGATCAATAGCGTGATGCGCGGTTCGTTCCTGAAGGATTCGAACCTCCGACGTGAGTTCCTCAGCC
>JBKJND010000080.1:0-2529 GCA_046596095.1 Ahniellaceae bacterium
CCCGGTCCGACGTACGCCGGCAACCGGCACAACGCCGGCTTCCTTGTCCTGGACGAGCTGGCCGCGCGGGTTGGCGGTGGCACATGCTCGTGCAGCGTCGCCCACACCGCGAGCGCGTCGCGCGTCGCTGCAACGTCGTGTACGCGCACGATGGCGGCGCCGCGCTGTACGGCGATGAGTGCGGCGGCAGCGGAGCCGATGGCGCGCGCTGGAGGATCGCTGTGGCCGGTGGCGGCGCCGATCATGCCTTTGCGTGACAAGCCCACGAGCAGCGGTACGCCGAGATCGGCGAACTTGCGCAGACTCGCGAGCAGCAAATAATTGTGCGCAGTGGTCTTGCCGAAGCCGAATCCTGGATCGACCATCAGCCGCTTGCGCTCGATGCCCGCGAACTCGCACGACAACAATCGATCAGCGAGGAATCGGTGTACGTCGGCAACCACGTCGACGTAGTACGGGTCGTCCTGCATCGACGCTGGTTCGCCCTGCATGTGCATGAGGCAGACCGGCACGCCAAGCTCCGCGACCGCATCGAGTGCGCCTTCGACGCGCAACCCCCGCACATCGTTGATGAAGCCCGCGCCCGCCGCCACGGCGGCGCGCATGACGTCGGGCTCTGAAGTATCGATCGCGATCGGGACGGAAACGGCAGCCGCCAATGCCTCGATGACGGGCAATACCCGGCGCAGTTGCTCGGCTACAGAGATCGGCGCAGAACCCGGCCGTGTCGATTCACCACCCACGTCGAGCAGATCCGCGCCGTCCGCGACCATCGCGATACCCAGCGCAACTGCCGCTGCGACGTCATCGCGCAGGCCATCGCCCGAAAACGAATCGTGGGTGGCATTGACGATGCCCATGATGCAGGCGCGCTTGAGCGAAAGCCTGCGGCCATTGCAGTCGAGTGCGGGATCGGGCAATGCGAACGGCATGGGTCAGTGGCAGCCGGATACACAAGACGCGGCGATGCTCACGGTTCTGGAGGACTTGTCGGCTGCAGCGGCTCGGTTGTGGCGCGCTGCAACCACTCCATCGCTTCCTCATCTACCGCGAACTCGGCACCGGTGAGCCGAATCAAAGGCTCGATACCTTGCGCGAAGGCGTGCCCCGCGATCGCGCGCCGCAACTTCTCGGCGACGATCCGGGCGGCGTCAAGGGAGGTGTTGGGCGCCAACACCGCAAACGTTGCCGGCGCGGAGCGGGCGACGGTGTCGGTGGTGCGGACCGTAAGCTTGACCAGCGCAGCGAGACCGATCCAGAGCGAATCGAACACCGCTTCACCATTCACCGTGCGCAGTTCTTCAACATTCGCGATCGTGCCCGCAACAATGCAGACCGGCTGCGCATATCGACGCCCACGCTCCGCCTCGGTTTGCGCGAGTCTGTGCAGTTGCTTGAGCGTCCATAGTCCCGTGATCGGATCGGTGGCCGCGACAAAATCGAGTTTGCGCGTCGCGTGCTGCAAGCGCTGGTGCGCAATGAGTAGTTCCTGGCGAAGGGATTCGATGCGTTCCTCGAGCCCGTGTTCAGTACTGGTGTCGCGAATGCCGACGTGGATCAGCGCCTGGCCGTCGACTTCCACCTCGACTGCGGAGACCTCGGCCCAGAATGTGCTGCCATCGGCTTGTCGGAGCAGACAGGTGCCATTGACGCCACCGCCGCCGTTCTGGGCACTCGCCAGCAAACGCTCGATGTGATCGCCCGAATCGGCGCCGTCCGGCTGCAATGACGGTGCGAGATCCGACAGGAGACACCGCTGGAGGAATCGATTGTCTTCAAAACCAAACAGGCGCAGCGCCGCCGGATTGGCATCGCGGCAGCCGTTCGAATCGAACAACAGAGCGGGCTCTGTCACCAGTCCAGACATTTTCTCAGTCCAGGCATCGGTTGCACGCCCCCCAGAGACCGGTGTGGAAGAACTCATCGGGAGCAACGGGCGAAGAGCACCAGGATCACAACAACCCTTTGCGACCGCGACGAGGCTCGACTTTAGCGCAGCCGATATGGCCGGACCACATCCACGCGCCCCGGCCGACTGCGCAGCGCAAATGACCACGCACCTTTCCCTTGATCGCGTCGGGTTCCGCTTACTGATCAAGTCGCAAAATTCTGCGTAGCAGGCAGGCGAACGGCGGCAGTGCCCGCCATTGGGGCGCGGCTGCGGCGGGCAGTGCCCGCCCTACGAGCACGCGCTGTTTGGTGCTCTCTTTACTAATCTCCGGTGCCCGCAATCCGCAGGCGGCCTCCGGGCTTGCGCGCGGCGCTCGGGTCGACACTGATCGCAAAGTCGCGCGCGCTCATGGGACGGCCAAAAAAATAGCCTTGCGCCTCGTCGCAGTGCAGCACGCGCAGTCGTTGCGCGTCCTCCGCGTTCTCGACGCCTTCTGCCACCACTTGCATGCCGAGTGCATGCCCGAGACCGATGATGCCGCGGACGACCTGTTCGGCTTTGGAATCGGTTCCAAATCTCCGCAGGAAATCCTGATCGATCTTGAGCCTGTGCACCGGGAAACGCGCCAGATAACGCAA
>JBKJND010000124.1:0-2669 GCA_046596095.1 Ahniellaceae bacterium
CGCGCGCGGAAGCCAACCGCATCAAGCTGCGGCCACTGCCTCCTGCGCGTGGACTCATCTACGACCGCAACGGTGTGTTGCTCGCCGAGAACCTGCCGGCCTACCAGTTGGTGCTGATTCCGGAGCAGGTGGCCGATGTCGAAGCCACGCTGCGCGAGTTGCGCTTGCTGATCGCGGTGAGCGACGAAGACCTCGCGCGTTTTCGCGCCGAGTTCAAGGCGGCGCGCCGTTTCCGTCCGGTCACGCTAAAACTCCGGCTCGACGAAGAGGAGATGGCGCGTTTTGCCGTCAACAGCCATCGTTTGCCCGGCGTTGAGATTGCTCCGTATTTCACGCGGCACTATCCGCTGGGCCCCGCGTTTGCGCACGTGGTGGGTTACGTCGGCCGCATTGCCGAAAGCGATCTTGCGCGTATCGACGAGGTCGCGTACGCCGCGACCACGCACATCGGCAAGAGCGGTATCGAACGGCAATACGAAAGGCTGCTGCACGGCGCCACTGGCGTCGAACAGATCGAGGCCAACGCGCAGGGGCGCGATCTGCGCGTGATCGCGCGCACGCCCGCGCGGCCGGGCCAGAACCTTTATCTCGCCATCGACTCGCGATTGCAGCGGTCGATGGCCAACGCGTTTGCCGGTCAACCCGGAGCAGCCGTTGCGCTCGACCCGCGCAATGGCGAGGTGCTGGCGATGGTGAGTCTGCCGACCTTCGATCCGAATCTCTTTGTCAACGGCATCAGCCATGCCGACTATCGTGCGCTGACCGCGGACAAATCCGAGCCCATGTTCGATCGCGTGCTTGACGGAACCTATGCGCCAGGCTCCACGGTCAAGCCGTTCATGGGTCTTGCGGGGCTTGAGCTGGGGCTGCGCACACCCGAGACGACGACTTTGTCGACCGGCGCATTCCGACTGGCGGGACAGGCACGTGAGTATCGCGACTGGCGGGCCGGCGGACATGGCGCGGTGAATCTGCGCGAATCATTGGCGCAGTCGGTAAACACGTATTACTACAAGCTTGCGCACGACATGGGCATCGACCGCATGAGCACAGCGATGCAACGCTTCGGCTTCGGACATCGCACCGGCGTCGACCTGCCCGGTGAGGAAACGGGCATCATGCCGACGCGCGAATGGAAAAGACGGCGCTTGAAACAGGAGTGGTATCCCGGCGAGACGGTGGTGGCCGGTATCGGCCAGGGATTCTGGACCGCGACGCCGTTGCAGTTGGCGCAAGGTATCGCCGCGATTGCGAGCGGCTCCCGCCAACCTTTGCACGTGCTGCGAGCTACGCAGGACGGAATCGATGCGGCGCGCGTGCCGCATCGAGCCCAGTTGCCCGAAGGCGCGACCGGCTACTTCGGCTCCGCTGCCAATCTGGCGGCGGTACGCGAAGGGCTGACCGCCGTGATGCACGGCCCCACCGGCACCGCGCGCGCGTCGGCTGCGGGCAGCGAGTATCTGATCGCCGGCAAGACCGGGACCGCGCAGCGGATTGGTCGAACAGGATCGCGCTCGCTCAATCCAAACGATTTGCCGATGCACCTGCGTCATCGTGCGCTGTTTGTCGGCTTTGCGCCGGCGGATGCGCCACGCATCGCCATCGCGGTGGTCGCCGAGCATGGTGGCGCGGGTTCGCGCGTTGCGGCTCCGATCGCGCGCAAGGTCATGGATGCGTGGTTGCTGGGCAAGCACGTCGAAGCACCCGCCCCACCGCCGCCTCCCGTCGCAACCGGCGCGCTGCCCGCGAGCATTCCGCGATGACCTCGCGAACATGAACCGACAACGCCTTACGGGACTCGCGCGCATGTTCGTGTGGTGGCGCGATCGCCTGGACTGGCCGTTGCTTGTCGCGCTTGCGTTGATCGTGGTCGCGGGCATGGTGACGCTCCACAGCGCGGGCAGCGGCGCGATGCGCCTGGAACTTGGGCAAGGCGCGCGCGTGGGCATGGGTCTGGTGTTGTTGCTGTTGCTGACGCGCGTTTCGCCGATGCGCCTGCGCCTGTTTTCGCCCTGGGCTTACGTCGGCAGCCTCGCGCTGCTGGCCTTGGTGCCGCTATTCGGATCCGGGCGCAGCGCGCGCCTCTGGCTCGATCTGGGCGTGTTTTTTCTGCAGCCGTCGGAACTGCTCAAGATCACCGTGCCGATGATCGTGGCCTGGTACTTGTTCGATCGCCCGTTGCCGATCCGGTTTCGCGACGTGCTGGTGTGCGCGGTACTCATCGGTCTGCCAAGCGCGATGATCGCGCTGCAACCCGATCTCGGCACAGCGCTGTTGGTGGCGGCTTCCGGCGTGTTCGCGTTGTTCCTGGCCGGGCTCTCGTGGTGGTTGCTCGGCACCGGGGCTTTGCTGGCGGCTGCCGCCGCGCCTCTCGCATGGTGGTTCTGGCTCAAGGACTACCAGAAAGATCGCATTCTTACGTTCCTCGATCCCGGCAACGATCCGCAGGGCGCCGGTTGGAACATCATCCAGTCGACCATCGCGGTCGGCTCGGGCGGGCTCATGGGCAAGGGTTGGGGCGCGAGCACGCAGGCGCGTCTTGAGTACCTGCCCGAGCACACCACCGACTTTGCGTTTGCGGTACTCGCCGAAGAATTCGGCTTCATTGGCGTCGCGTCCATTCTTCTCGTGTATCTCTTCATCGTGTTGCGTACGCTGTGGATCGCGAC
>JBKJND010000262.1:0-3722 GCA_046596095.1 Ahniellaceae bacterium
CACTGAAGCCACCGGCGTCACACGTCGCGGTGAAGCCGGTGATCGGCGAGCCGCCATCCGGGCCCGGTGTGAAGCCAATCGTTGCCTGGCCGTTGCCCGGCGTCGCGCTGCCGATCACCGGCGCGCCCGGCGGCGTAGCACCGCCCACCCGGTCGATAGCGATGCCGAAACCTGCGGGGAAGGCACCCACCACGATCGTGCCGGTGACGGTGTTGGTCGTTGTATCGATCACCGAAACGCTGCTGCTGCTGCTGTTCGCCACGTACACGTGGGTGCCGGCAGGATTCACGACGGCGCCCTGCGGAAAGCTTCCGACAGCAACGGTTGCGACCACGGTGTTGCTGCCCGTATCGATCACGGTGACGTTGTTGGTGTTGGCGTTGGCCACATAGACGCGCGTACCTGCAGGATTGACCGAGATGCCCTGCGGGCGCTGTCCCGTCGCCACCGTGGCGACCACGGTGTTGTTCGCCGTGTCGATCACCGACACCATGTTGTTGCCATAGTTGGCGATGTACGCCCGCGTGCCGGAGGGATTGATCGCGACGCCGCGCGGGCCCGAGCCGACAGTGACAGCAGCGACGACTGTGTTGCTCGCAGTGTCGATCACCGACACATTGTTGGTGCTGATGTTGGCCACGTAGGCGCGGGTGCCGTCTGGACTGACCGCAATCCCGAACGGCCGCGTTCCCACTGTCACCGTGGCGACGACCGAGTTGCTCGTCGTGTCGATCACCGACACATTGTTGCTGCCGTCGTTCGTCACATAGACGCGCGTGCCAGCGGGATTCACGGCAATACCGTAAGGCGAGGTCCCTACCGGCACGGTTGCAAGCACGACATTGGTCACCGGGTTGATCACCGAAACGTCGTGGCTCGCGAAGTTGGTCACGTAAGCGCGCGATCCTCCCGGCTTGACGGCGACGCCAAACGGGAAAGCACCCGTTGCAATGGTCGACACCACCTTGTTGGTGGCGGTGTCGATCTTGGAGACGTTCTCGCCCGACTGGTTGGTAATGAATGCGAACGGCCCCGCGAAAGGGGACGCACTCGGCGTTGCGAGTACGTTCGCCGACGCCAAGCTGGTGCCGATCGCGTTGGTGGCGGTGGCGGAGCAACTGTAGGTGGTGCCGTTCACGAGCCCGGCGACGGTGAGGGGCGAGGAGGCGCCGTTCGATTGCAGGTTGCCGGGAGTGCAGGCCACGGTGTAACCCGTGACGGTGGAGCCCCCGTTCGACGCGGGCGCCGCGAAAGAGATGGTCGCCTGGCCGTTGCCCGGAATCGCGCCGCGGATGATGGGCGCATCGGGCGGCGTGGGCGCACCCACGAACTGACCAAACACCGACGGGCCGGTTCCCACCGTCACGGTAGTGACGAGGGCGTTGTTCGAAGTTTCGATGACCGACACGTTGTTGCTGTTGACGTTCGCCACGTAGAGCCGCGAGGTGCCAGGTGCGAACGCCACGCCGAAAGGGGCGGTTCCGGCGGTGATCGTCGCGGTAACCGTGTTGGTCGCGGTGTCGATGACCGAGACGTTGCCGCTGTTCTGGTTCGCGACGTAGGCGAAGGTGCCGGCGGCGTTGAAAGTGACGCCTCCCGGAGCGGCACCCACCGCGATGGTGGCAACCACGGTGTTGCCGACGGTTTCGATGACTGAAACCGAGTCGCCGGTGTTGTTCGCGACGAACACGCGCGTGCCGGCCGGATTGACCGCAATCCCGAATGGGCTCGTGCCCACTGCCACCGTCGCCACGACCAGATCGGTCGAGGTACTGATCACCGAAACGCTGTTGCTGTTCTGGTTTGCGACGTAGACGCGTGAGCTGACCGGGTTGGCCGCTACGCCGCGGGGCACCGCCCCCACCGCCACGGTCGTGTTCAACGTGTTGGTGGCGATGTCGATGACGGAGACGTTGTTGCTGCCGCTGTTGGTGACGTACAGGGTCGAACCGCCGCCTTCGACGACGACGCCGGTCGGGTTGGTTCCTGCAGCGAGCGTAGCGATCACGGTGTTGGTCGCGGTGTCGATCGCCGAGACGTTGCCACTGCCGTTGTTCGCGACGTAGGCGCGCGTCCCGGCCGGATTGACTGCCACTCCGAGCGGACCGGTTCCCACCGGCACGGTGGCGATCACCGTGTTGCTCGCGGTGTTTATGACGGAGACGTTGTTGCTGGCCTGGTTCGAGATGTACGCAAAGCCGAGTGCGACGCCCTGTGCCGAGTCGGCACCTTCGATGCGGGAGCGCGGCGGCGCGAGTTCCTGCGCAGCCATGAGCGGCGCGATCGCCAGGCACAACATCGCGGCGCGCGTCCAGAAAAGTGATTTAAGCATCCGTCGATCCCCAGCATCGCGCGACGAAAGTTGCCCGACAGGCTCGTGCCGCCGGCGAACCTCCCCTAACTACTAACGCATCATCGCTCGAAAAGGTGCCACGTAAAGCAAGCTCGAGGCGACGCCACTCGAGAAAGCGGATCCCGGTAGGGCCATCGGCCGCGTCCCGGGTCGGCGGGCGACGCGGGCGACACGGGCGACAGATTCTGTATCCCTTATTCGTCGCGCCCCTGTGCGTGAAACCGCGCCCGTTCGGCGGCATGGCGTGGTCTGCCCGCAAAAGTCGTATTACTACTCAGTGCACCCGAGAATCCTGATGCCTGAGCTCCAGGGTTCGCACGGGGGCAGCTGGAAGATGCAATCTCCAGTTGCCAAGCGCGCGGGAAGGGTAAAGACTGTTTTCGAACCGCACACCACGCAAACCCGGGGAACGTCCATGTACACGAGAATTCTGGCGCTCGCCGCCGGCCTGCTTCTGTGTGGTGTCGCCCAGGCGAACCAGCCCTATGCAGCACAGACCGACGGTACGCTGGTCCCCATTCCGACGCCCACTTCGAGCGGCTCGGCTTTCTGCATGGCAAACCCGAACACCATCTTCGCCTTCCAGGCGATCGTGACGGATCAGGCCCCGACCGCCCCCGAGAGCGCTGGCATGTTGAACCTGCCGGTGCAGATCCGGGTGCTGACCTACTGTGAAAACCGGCTCAATCCCCGCGTCAGAGTCATCTTCACGACCACGGGCGGCACCGCGACGCTCGGGAATGACTATCAGGGACCCGTCTCGCCCACGATGGTGCAGGTCGGCGTGACGCAGTTCGCCTCGAACGTCGACTCCAACGTCGCACCCTTCCCGATCGACATCTTCGACGACTCATTGCCGGAGCCCACGGAAACGGTGGACATCGGTTACTTCGAAGTTCGTTACATCTACTCCAATGCCTCTGGTCCGGACACCAACCAGTTGTTCGCCTTCAGCGCGTTGCCGCCGGAGATCGTGCTGTCGATCACCGACAACGACGGTGCACCGGCCGGCGCGGACCTGGCAATCTCGCAATCAAACACTGCGGCGAATCCGCTCGTGGTGGGCAGCACGTTCCAGAAATCACTGATCGTTACCAACAATGGCCCTTCCCCTGCGTCCGCGATCACTGTCAGCGACGTTCTGCCGGCGCAACTGACGTTGGTCGGCAACAATTGCGGTGCCTCGGTGAATGGCCAGGTCGTGAGCTACTTGATCGACTCGTTGGCGAATGGCGCTTCGAACACATGCGTGCTGACCCTGCGCGTCGTGTCCACCGGCCAGGTATCCAACACGGCTTCGATCACCGCATCCACGCCCGCCGATCCGAACACGTCGAACAACTCCACCACCGCGACGATCGGCACCGCC
>JBKJND010000284.1:0-3514 GCA_046596095.1 Ahniellaceae bacterium
CGCTCACCACATCGGGCGGCGGCAACTTTTGTCCGGAATCGAGCACTTTGGTGATTCCGCCGGATTTTGGCCGACCGGAACTGCAGCCGGCTAGCGTCAGCGCAAGGCACGCGAACAGGGCTAGAAGAGCGATGTGGAATTGGCGCAGGCGCAAAATCGAAACTCCTGTTTGATGCCTGAGCCTGGCGGTTGAAGCCTAGGCCTGGCGGCCGAACCATTGTTGCAAACGGTTCCCCGAGCGCGCAGGAGACGCTGCAGCCTTGACGGGCATGCCCGCCACCAGCACTGCGGGTTCTGCATTGTCGAGGATTCCTTGCGGACGCGTCTGAACTAAACGCAACGCTTCGTCGCTGCCCACGCGCTGTGCTGCGGCATCGCGGCCCTCGGCGAGCCACGGACCACGACGCGCCATGTTGTGCGCGTCGGTCGCGACGATATGGACGAGGCCCTCGTCCAGCATGCGTTCGGCCCAGTATTTTGGACGTCGACCGAAGCGCCCAGTCAGGCTCCCTGCGGTGAGTTGCATCCATGCGCCGGCCTTGACCATGCGCGGAAAAATCTCATAGTTTCCTTCAATCCAGCTCAAGCGCTCGGGATGCGTCACCACTGGCAGGTAACCGGCAGTCATGAGCGAGAAGATCATGTCGTCCATGCGCGCAGGCGCCACGTGATGCGGTGGCTCGAACAGGAAATAGCGCGAACCGGCGAGCGTCGGTATGCGACCGCGCTTGAGGCCATCGACCATGTCGGGCGCCAGATGCGTGTCGGCACCCGCCACCAGTTGCAAGGGAATACCCGCGCGCTCAAGTTCGATGCGCATCGTGGCGATGGCGCGCTCGATGCCGGCTTTGTCGTTCTCGTACAAGCCGGGATAAATATGCGGAGTGCAGGCAGTCGTCGTAATGCCGTCCGCCACCGCGGCCTCCGCCATCGACAACGACAGCGCCAGTTCCGTCGGGCCGTCATCGATGCCGTGTAGCAAATGGCAGTGCAGATCGATCATTTGGACGAGGACTGCTCAAGTGGTTGAAAGGACTGCCTGCACGGTTCCCAAGCAAGGGCTGCGCCGCGTTGCAGCAATGTGACGCAAATCACGGTTCGCGTCGAGGCTTCGCTGAGGCCATTGGACCTTTGCGCTTACGAACGGTTCCAGTCTTCGACCACCGCGATCCGGAGTTCCCGCGGCAACGCGAAGACCATGTTCTCGATTTCGCCTTCCAGCTCGCGAACGTCCGATGCACCCGCAGCACGCAATCGATCGACCACCCCTTGCACCAGACTCTCGGGCGCCGAAGCGCCTGCGGTGACGCCGACGCGTCGCACATCGGTCAGCCATTCCGCGCGGATGTCCTGCGCGCCGTCAATCAGATACGCGGGCACGCCTTGTTTCTGGGCAAGTTCGCGCAATCGGTTCGAGTTCGAACTGTTAGGTGAACCCACGACAAGTACCAGATCGCAGTCCTGACCGAGGCGACGCACCGCGTCCTGCCGATTTTGCGTGGCGTAGCAGATGTCGTCGTGACGTGGTCCCTCGATCGCGGGAAACCTTTGCCGCAACGCCTCGATCACGGCGCGAGTATCGTCCACCGAAAGTGTTGTCTGCGTGACGTAAGCGAGGTTTTCCGATTGCTTCACTGTGATTTTCGCCACATCGGCGACGTCTTCGACGAGATGAATCTCGGCGTGATTGGAGGCGTCGATCCACTGACCCATAGTGCCTTCCACTTCCGGATGCCCCGCGTGACCGATGAGCACGACATCGCGGCCGCCCTTGCAGTGCCTTGCCACTTCGATGTGCACCTTGGTCACCAGCGGACAGGTCGCGTCGAATACGCGCAGCCCGCGGCCCTTCGATTCCGCACGCACGGCCTGGGAGACGCCGTGCGCGCTGAACACGACGGTCGCACCGTCGGGCGCCTCGCCGAGTTCGTCGATGAACACTGCGCCGAGATCGCGCAGGCGCTCGACAACGAAACGGTTGTGCACCACTTCGTGACGCACATGGATCGGCGCGCCAAAGGCTTCGAGCGCGCGCTCGACGATCTCGATGGCGCGATCGACGCCGGCACAGAATCCCCGTGGATTGGCGAGCAGGACTTCGATTAGTTTGTTTTCCACGGGCCCATTGTCGCGCGCGTTGGTGACGGTGGCGTCATGTTCGATGTGATGATGGGCGTCATGCTCGCGCCCGCCGGCTGTCGAGCCACCCGGTCAGCACCAGCAACACCGCGCCGCACACCACCGCAGAATCCGCGATGTTGAACGCGGGCCAGTGGTGTTTGCCCACGTACCAGTCGATGAAATCGACGACGTAGCCAAATCGGAGCCGGTCGGTGACGTTGCCGATCGCACCGCCCACAATGAGCGCGAGCGCGACCGAAGTCGCGCGTTCCCGCGCCGGCACCCGCGTCAACCAGACCACGAAAACCAGAGCCACAATCGACGCGAAGGTCGCCAGGCCATAGCGTTGCCATCCGGCTTGATTGTCGAACAGGCTGAAAGCCACGCCGTAGTTGTGCGCCAGCATCCAGTTCCAGAATCCCTGCACGAATTCGATAGGGCGATGCAGTTCGAGACTCGCCGTCGCAATGGCCTTGGTCCACTGGTCGAGCGCAAAGACGATGGCAGACAGCGCGAGCCAGATGAGGCCGCGAACTCCCTGCGGGCGATCAACACGATCAGAAATAATGACGGGATTCACCGGGACCCTCCACATTGTTGACGCAGCGGCCGCAGATTTCCGGATGTTCGGCGTGCGTGCCGACGTCGGCACGGTGGTGCCAGCAGCGGGTGCACTTCGGTTGGTCGGATGCACGTGCCGTGACTTCGGCTTGCTCCGGCGCTGAGTCCGCCTCAACGAGCGTGGCTGTCGAAGTGATCAGGAGGAAACGGAACTCGTCGCCCAGACGCGACAGTAGCTTGCTGTCGGCACCGTCTGGCGAGACGCGCAGATCGATTTCCGCGTCGAGCGACGATCCGATCTCGCGCGCGGCCCGCATCGGTTCCAGTGCTGCTTGCACCTCGGCGCGGATGGCGAGCAACCGCTCGAAATTCGCGGGCGACAACGGCGCATCGTCCGCGAGCGGCGTCAAACCGTCGTACCACGTCGTGGCGAGGACATCACCTTTCGCGCCCGGCACAAACGGCCAGATCTCGTCGGCAGTAAACGAGAGGATCGGCGCGATCCAGCGCACGACCGCGTGCACGATGTGAAACATCGCGGTCTGCGCCGAACGCCTGCCGCGACTGCCCTCGTGCATCGTGTACAGCCGATCCTTGGTGACATCGAGATACAGCGCACCGAGATCCACGCTGCAGAAATTCGACACCCGCTGCACGATCTCGGGAAAGTCGTAGCGCGCGTACGCCGCGATGATGTCCTGTTGCAGTGCGTACGCGCGATGCACGATGAAACGATCAAGGGCAAGCATGTCTGCGTTCGTGACGAGGTGCTGCCCAGGATCGAAGCCAGCCAGATTTGCGAGCAAAAAGCGGGCAGTATTGCGGATGCGGC
>JBKJND010000323.1:0-3135 GCA_046596095.1 Ahniellaceae bacterium
TGCCCCGCCTCGCACCCCACATCAAACAGCGAAAACGATTGCCGAGGGCGACCCCGTCGCTTCGGCCTGGGACGTTGCGGAAATGCCCGGTGCCGTTGAACTCGCTCAAGCGCTGCCACTGCAACAGCGGACAGGCAGGACTGCGTCAGGCCCACAGACGCAACGGCAGCAATCCCCATGCGCCTAGAACCATCGCGAACTGCAAAACCGCGAACATCGCGAGTGAATCCATCACGGCTGCGCCGCCGTCACGACGACGACGAACTTGAAGTATCAGACCCGCGAGCATCGCCAAAGGCAAAGCGGCTGTCACCACAGCAAGCAGCGCGCTGGCTGGCGTCAAGTCTCCCAATTGAAGGAAAGATTGCCAGTAGAACAACGGCACTGGCAATACCAGCGCGAGCACACTGAGCAACGGGAGGAAGGCCGGGTGCGACGCGGTCATGCGTCGAGACAACAGGCGGATGAGTCCGGACAGCAAGAGGTAAATTAACCCGAACGCGCCCGCCAGCAAACTTGCCCAAAGCAGCACGAGCTTTCCCATTGAGCTTCGTTCGAAGCTTCGCGTACCTGTGCTGAGGATTCGAACTCCGTCTGTCGACATGAGCAAGGCGTGCGACGCTCGCGCGCGATCTAAAGCCCTGAACAGCAAGCCGCCTGCAGGCTCCAGCAGCTTTGGCTCTGACTGCAGGGATCGCAGCTGCAGGGCGCTTCCGCGCCGCCGCACGTGGACAAAGCCGAACACTGTGTCCAGCCAGGCGAAGCTGTCGATACGGTTCGGGGCCGGAACGTAGAACCCTTCCCAGTCCGCACTGACTTCCGTCGGCTTGGGTGGCGTAAACCGAGCGCGCGCCGGAATTTTCAGCGCCTTGATCAGCAGCGCATCGATGCGTCCGTAATCGGCAGTTTCACTGTCGGTGTTGATCGACACGAAAAAGGCGCGCTTGTGCTCCGGAAACAGACACAACATCGCGTGGTAACCCAGCACATTGCCATCGTGGCAACGACCGACCACGTTGTGGCGATCGCGCGTCACGAGTCCCAGTCCGTAACCTGCCTGCAAGCCGGCGCCGGCCGCTTCGGTTTCAAAGGGCTGTCCCATCGCCGCCAGAAGTTCCGGCGCAATAAAAGCCCGGCCATCGATGCGTCCGTCGCTCATCAGGAACTTCGCGAACAGTGCCATGTCCCCCGCGGTGGTCGTGAACTGCCCGGCGGGCCGAAGAAAAATGGGCACCGCCGCGTGCGCCGTGCCGTCGTCGAAGTGACCCATCGCAAGCCGCGGGTCCGCTGCCGGGCCTGCCTGCGTCACGAACGCGAACGTGCTGTCGTACATCGCCAGCGGCCGCAACAGGTTCGCGTCCAGATAGCGCTCGTAGCGCTCGCCGGTGACCGACTCGATCACCCTGCCCAGCAGCGTATAGCTCATGTTGGAATACGAGAATCGCGTGCCGGGACGGCTGCGCACACGCAGCAGCCTCGCACCGCCGACAAACGTCTTCGCCAAGGGCGTGTCGGGTCGAGCCCTTGCGCTGAAAAACTGCCATAGGCGCAGATCGTCGAGACCTGCATTGTGGTCGAGCAAGTGCCTGATGCGGACGGGATCGGTGTCCACCCATGGATTGTCGAACGCAACGCCAGGCAGGACAGCGGTGACCGGCGTATCGAGCGCAAGACGGCCTTCCGTAATAAGCCGCAGCACTCCCGTAGCGAGCAGCGTCTTGGTAACCGAGCCGATGTGCACACGATCGTCGGCGGCAAGCATACGGCCACTACGCGAGTCCTTGACGCCCACGGCGCCAGTGGCGATCGCGCCATCGGAGCCCAGCGTGGACCAGACCGCACCGGTCAAGACTTCTTCCTTGAGCACGCGCGTTATGTCGGCCTCCAGCGCCGTCGGCGATGCCAGCAGCGAAGCAGGAACGGCGAGCCAAAGGGCGACAAGGAAAGCTTCGAGTCTTTTAAATGGCACTGATCGGGAATCCTTGAATGGCGACGAAAGACGATTCTGCTCGCGCTCGTTTCCACGTTCCCTCTTGCGCGGAAAAATTCAGCGTTCGGGTTCTCGCCTCCGCCCGATGGCACGCCGAGACGATTGCCTCTGATGGAACGCGGCTAGGCTTCTGCAGGCGCAGCCGAGTGTTCGATGGGAGGCTTGCCGCGGATGCGGCGCATGAAACGGCGCATGGCCATGCTGCGGTCGTCGAGGATCGCGTAGAACGTCGGCAGCGCGAGCAGCGTGATGACCGTCGAGAACGCGAGGCCGCCGGCAATGGCACGAGCCATCGGGTAGTACGGCGGGCCTTGCCCACCCATCTGCGTATCCGACAGCGCGATCGGCACCATGCCGAGGATTGCGGTGCCCATGGTCATGAGCACAGGTCTCAGTCGATCGCGGCTGCCGATCGCCAATGCGTCGGTGCGGCTCATGCCGGCGTGCCGCAACTGGTTGATGTGTTCGATCATGACGATGCCGTTGTTCACGACCACGCCCATCAGGATCAGTATCCCGATCGACGCCATGATTGAGAAAGTGGTGCCGGTGATCCAGAACAACCAGAACACGCCGAAGATCGAGAACACCACCGACGTGAGGATGGTGATCGGCAACAGCAACGACTCGAAGATCGCGGCCATCACGATGTAGATGAGCACCAGCGCGATCAGCATGTTGAAGCCCATCTGCTTGCCTGCCTCGTCGCCCCCGTCGAAGCCACCGCCCAGATCGAACGCGTAGCCCGGCGGTAGCGCGACGCTTTGCATGCTGCCCTCAAGTTGCTTCCTGGCCTCGTCCTGCGTCGAACCCTCGGCGACATTCATCTGGATATCGAGACCGGTGCGCCGATCTTCGCGCGTGATGGTGGGCGCGGCGCGATCGAAACGCACGCTCACCAGTGTCGACAACGGGATAAGCTGACCATCGGCCCGGCGCAACTTGAACTCGGCGAGGCTGTCAACGCGCTGCGAGTCGGAGCCCTGGAATCTGAGCCACACCGGTGCTTCGTCCTGTTGGCCTTCACCGCGGAACTCGCGCAGCGGTGTGCCGCGCAGGGCAATCGCGATGTATCGCGCAACCTCTTGCGCGCTGAAGCCGTACTGCGCGGCGCGCTCGCGATCGACCCTCACCGAGAGTTCGCG
>JBKJND010000383.1:0-2710 GCA_046596095.1 Ahniellaceae bacterium
TGGATTCGAACCACCGAAGGCATGAGCCAGCAGATTTACAGTCTGCCCCCGTTGGCCGCTTGGGTATCCCTCCGCAAAGAGCCGCGCATTGTCGCGGCAGCTGCGACATGCTGTCAATCAGTAGTCGCGACTGTGTTATGGGCGGGCGGCGGACCTTGGGCGCCGAGCACCGGACACTCAAGCTTGAATTATCGAGCCCAGCCGTTAGTGCTTGAGGCTATGCAACACGTCCTCAAGCTCCATCCGTACCTGCCGTATGACCTGCGCGGAGATGCTGGCCTCCATCCGGCCCTGCTCGCCCTCGAGTCGTTGCCGAGCGCCGCCAATGGTGAACCCCTCCTCGTACAGCAAGGAGCGGATTTGCCGCACCAGCAGCACATCGTGGCGCTGGTAGTAGCGCCGGTTGCCACGGCGCTTGACGGGATTGAGGTTCGGGAACTCCTGCTCCCAATACCGGAGCACATGCGGCTTGACGCAGCAAAGCTCGCTGACTTCACCAATCGTGAAGTAGCGTTTGGCCGGAATCACCGGAAGCTCGGCGTTACTTGCCTGATCCAGCATAGGCCTCCACTCGTACCTTCAACTTCTGCCCAGGCCGAAACGTCACCACCCGCCGCGCGGAAATCGGAATTTCCTCGCCGGTCTTGGGATTGCGCCCCGGTCGTTGATTTTTCTTGCGCAAATCGAAGTTGCCGAAACCCGACAGCTTGACCTGCTCGCCACGTTCGAGCGCCTCCCGGATCACATCGAAAAACGCGTCGATGAATTCCTTGGCTTCACGCTTGTTGAGTCCGACACTGCCGAACAGATGCTCGGCCATCTCGGCCTTGGTCAACGCCATGCTCACTTACCCCCGTAGGCGGGCACCCAACCCGAGTTCCAGCGCAGCGACCACGGATGCGACCGCGCCCACCACATCCTGTTCGGCTAGAGTGCGCGAAGGTTCCTGCAAAATCAAGCCGATAGCGACACTTTTGCATTCCGGCGGCAAGTCTGCGCCGACGAACCGATCGAACAGGACGACCTCGCGGAGCAGCGGTCCGGCCGCCTCGCGCACAGTGGCCTCGATTTGAGCGAACGGCACGTCTTCGGCCACGATCAATGCAAGGTCGCGGCGGACCGACGGGTACTTCGACAGTGCTGTAGCGTGCGGAATCGCTCGAGCGAGCAACGGTTCGACGTCGAATTCGAACGCAAATGTCTCCGAATCGAGACCCAGCGCGTGCTGAAGCGCGGGGGACAAGGCTCCGAGCCAGCCCACCGCATGTCCCGAATCCTGCAACGTGGCGCTGCGTCCAGGATGCAGCCAGGCTGGCGCTCCGGCCACGAAGCGAAGGCGGCTGCCGGCAACGCCGGCCAGAGCGAGCATCTGCTCGACCTCGCCCTTGATGTCATGAAAGTCCATGGGCCGGGTCGCGCTGCCCCACTGTTCCGCCGCTGCCGCACCGGATGCGCAGCCAGCAATTCGAAGGGTTTCGATGGGAGCGGCTCCCTCCTGGCTGGCAATGAACACCCGTCCCGATTCGAACACACGAACTCGCGCCTGCTGGCGCGCAAGATTGCGTGAGAGCGTTTCGACCAGGCCCGGCAGCAGCGCCGTGCGCATGACCGACAATTCTGCGGAGAGTGGATTGGCAAGGTGAACTGCGCCGACGTCCAGCCCCCAGCGTCGTAGCAGGTGCGCATCGACAAAGCTGAAATTGAGCGCCTCGGTGTAGCCGCGGTGACGCAACGTGTCGGCCAGTGCGGAAGGACCGAGGCGACCTTCCTGAAGGGACGGCGCGCTGATCGCGCCTTCGGGAACGCGCCCGGGAATCGCGCCGTAGCCGACGATGCGGGCGATTTCCTCGATCAGGTCTTCTTCAATCGCCAGATCGAAACGCCGCGAAGGCGGAATGACTTGCCATCCCGCGGCATCGGTCTCGAAGCGCATGCCAAGCGCACCCAGAATCTTTTCAACTTCGGCCGCTCCGGGGGAAATGCCGAGCACGCGGTTGATGCGCTGAAGTCTCAGCGGGATACGCGGCGGTGACGGCAACGCTGCCGGCAACACGGCCTCGCTGATGGGTCCGGCCCTGCCCCCGCAGATTTCGAGGATCAAACCCGTCAGCCGTTCCATTGCCCGGCGCGGAAGTTCGGGATCGACGCCACGTTCGAAGCGATGCGCGGCCTCGGAACTGAGCGCAAACTTCCGCGCCTGTCCCGCGATCGCAGCGGGTGCGAAATGCGCGGCTTCGATCAGCAGATCCTTTGTCGCGTCGGTGACGCGCGACGCGAATCCGCCCATCACACCGGCGATACCGAGCGGACCGCGCCCGTCTGCTACCAGCAGCGTGTCGGGCGACGCCTCGACTTCCTTTCCGTCGAGCAGATGCACTCTCTCGCCGGATTTCGCCATGCGCACCTGCAAATCCTCCCTGACCTGGGCGCGATCGAAGACGTGCGTCGGCTGGCCGGTTTCCAGCATGACGAAGTTGCCGGCATCGACGACCGCGTTGACCGGACGGAAACCAGAACGCAGCAGGCGTTCGCGCATCCATGCCGGCGTCGCGGCACTGGCATCCACGTCTTCGACAACCCGACTCAGATAGCGGGGACACGCATCCCCGGCGTTCAACGTAGCCGGGACCACTGAAGCAATCGTTGCCGGCACCTCTTCAATCACAGGACGCTGCCACTGGCGCCCGCACAAGGCGCCGATCTCGGCGGC
>JBKJND010000412.1:0-2633 GCA_046596095.1 Ahniellaceae bacterium
CCGACGCGAGTTTCGGCGCGCACCACCAGCACCGGAACGGAGCAGGTCTCCAGAATGCGGGCTGTCACCGATCCGAGCAGGATGCGACCGAGGCTGTCGCGCCCGTGCGAACCCATCACGATCAGGTCGCAGCGTTCCTTCGTCGCGGTCTCGATGATAAGCGGGACCGCAGACAATCCGCCGAGATGGTGGGTAGTACAGGCAACACCGCTTTTCGACGCCAGATCTGCGACGGCGCCGAGACTCTTGCGAGCACCGGCGCGTGCAGCCCTCATGTGCTTGCGAATCGCAGGCATCCACGGCGAATCCTCGATCCCTTCGGGCGGCTGGAACGGTGGCGTGACGTACAACGCGACCACCGATGCGCCGAGCGCTTTGGCGAGGCCGACCGCATGTTTGGCGGCGAGTATCGAGAGCGCGGAACCGTCAGTGCAGATGAGAATCTTGCGGTACATAGCGAGCCTCACGCCTTGCGCTTGCGCGCAACCTTTGTTTTCTTGCGAAAGACAAGCACCGGCAGCGCGCTCGTAGCCAGTACGCTGGTCGTGACCGATCCCAGCCAGATCTGGCTGAGTGCCGTGCGACCGTGCGAACCTACGACGACTAAATCGCAGTCTTCGGTGTGGGCCTCCGCCAGAATGGCTTGCGCCGCAGTCAGCCCGCGCACGTGCCGAGTCGTGCAAGGCACCGCCGCGCGCTCGGCGGCTGCGCTCACCGCACCGAGATAGCGCGTGGCGGCCACTTGTGTGCTTTGCGTGTAGGCATCAGCGGTGAACATGGGCAACGGGCAGTACTCGAAACCCGCCGGCGCCGAAAAGGGCGGCGAGGCGTAAACGGCCAACACAGCGCAACCCAGCGCTTTGGCCAGCCCGATACCGTGCTCAGCGGCCGCTTGCGCGAGATCGGAACCGTCCGTAGCCAACAGTATTTTCTGGTACACGGCATCGCCTGGGAATGTTGTCGGGGCCATTGTGCGCGTTCCGACTGCTCGCCATGTTGATCTGCATCAAATTGAGTTAGCTCTCACCGGCGTTTTTTTGGCGCGCACGAATTTGCCCTGTTTAACCGCGCAAATCCGCGGCAAGTTGCAGCTGTCCGCTGCGCAAGTAAAGGTCATCACGCCCAGGGACCGTCGGCCCGGGGGCAAACTCGAACCCGAAAGCGAAGGAATTTTCCGCACCATCATTCGCGCGCACTTGCGGCTGGGGCTGTTGGGCGCAGTAGCCGGTGCGGTGGCATTCGGTGTGATGTGGTCGATGGGGATTCCGATGATCGTCAACTCGGCGGTAATGGCCGGGGCGGTCATCGTCGCGTTTGGCGTCGTGGCCGGTCTGTTGCTCGGTGGACTGGCGTCGTTGCGCCCGGACCACGACCTCTACATTCTTAAAGTCTTCGACGCACTGGGCGAAGGTCGTTCCGCAGTGGTGGTCCACGCCTTTTCGCGCGAGCAAAGCGCGCACGCGGAAGAGTTGCTCAAGGAGGCGAGCGGCGAGGTCATCTCGACTTTGTAGCTGCGGCGCGAGTGCGAGAGCGAGCGCACCCGCCTGCCCAGCACTTCAGCATCACCCAGATGGGCGTAGCGTCCGCAATTGATCCAGATCAAGCCGCGAATTTCACTTGCTGGGGATACTGCATCCCCACGAAGCACTCAACGAAATCCGAGGTCTGAGTTGATAAGCGAATACGCTTCCGAACCGGCGCTGGTGAACCAGCGCGGGCATGTGACCGCCGATCCCCGCGGCTTCTACAACGACAAGGTGGTGCTTCAGTTCACTGTGGCGACCGTTGTCTGGGGCATCGTGGGCATGGCTGTCGGCGTGCTCATCGCCGCGCAGCTGTACTGGCCGGCGCTCAATTTCGACACCGCGTGGCTGAGCTACGGCCGGCTGCGGCCACTCCACACCAACGCGGTGATTTTCGCATTCGGCGGCAGCGCGCTGTTCGCCACCAGCCTGCACATCGTGCAGCGCACTTGCCACGTGCGGCTGATTTCCGACCGCCTCGCGGCATTCGTGTTCTGGGGCTGGCAGGCGGTGATTGTGGCCGCCGCGATCACGTTGCCGCTGGGTCTGACGCAGGGCAAGGAATACGCCGAGCTTGAATGGCCGATCGACATCCTGATCACGGTCGTCTGGGTGGCGTACGCGGTGCTGTTCTTCGGCACGATCGCCAAGCGCAAGGTCAAGCACATCTACGTCGCCAACTGGTTCTATGGCGCCTACATCATCGCCATCGCGCTGCTGCACATCGTCAACAATCTTGCGATTCCGGCGGGATTCGGCAAGTCGTATCCGATCTACAGCGGCGCGGTCGACGCGATGGTGCAGTGGTGGTACGGACACAACGCCGTGGGTTTCCTGCTGACCGCCGGTTTCCTCGGGATGATGTACTACTTCGTTCCGAAGCAGGCCGGACGGCCGGTGTACTCCTACCGCTTGTCGATCGTGCACTTCTGGGCGCTGATCGCGGTCTACATGTGGGCCGGCCCGCACCATTTGCACTACACGGCTTTGCCTGACTGGGTGCAGTCGGTGGGCATGGTGTTCTCGCTGATCCTGCTGGCGCCGAGCTGGGGCGGTGCGTTGAACGGCATCCTCACGCTGTCGGGCGTATGGCACAAGCTGCGCACCGAC
>JBKJND010000050.1:0-5404 GCA_046596095.1 Ahniellaceae bacterium
CTATCA
The DNA here is from genome assembly GCA_046596095.1 of Ahniellaceae bacterium. Classification (GTDB taxonomy): domain Bacteria; phylum Pseudomonadota; class Gammaproteobacteria; order Xanthomonadales; family Ahniellaceae; genus JBBQNY01. The sequence goes on from JBKJND010000050.1 coordinate 7, forward strand.
CGGTGACGGCGTCGCCTTCGTCGGCCGTTTCAATCAACGCGCCATCGCGTACGATGCCGAGCACCTGCGCGGTCGCGTGCGTGTGATCTTCGTAGCCGGAAAATTCGGTGGCCGCGAGTTTGCGTACGTCTTCGCCGGATAACGTGGTGCCCGCGCCAAAGCGGCTCGCTTCGCGCGCGCGCTCGCGTTGCTGCGTCATGGCGCGCTCGAAGCCCTCGAGATCGACCGAGATGCCGCGCTCGCGCGCAATGTCCGCGGTGAGGTCGACCGGAAATCCGTAGGTGTCGTACAGCTTGAACACGGCGTCTCCGGAAATGTTGTCGTGCTCCGCGATCAACGCGTCGAGCATGCGCATGCCTTGATCGAGCGTCTCCGCGAATCGCGATTCCTCGGCGGCGAGCACGCGTTCGACGTGAGTCTGTTGCAAGGCGAGCTCCGGATAGGCCTCGCCCATCGTTTCGACCAGCGCCGCGGCCATGCGCGAGAAGAATGGCCCGCGCACACCCAACATCCACCCGTGCCGTAATGCTCGCCGGATGATACGGCGCAATACGTAGCCGCGGCCCTCGTTGGATGGCAGCACACCATCGACGATCAGGAACGCACAAGCGCGAATGTGATCGGCGATGACGCGCAGCGACTTGTTCTCGGGATCGGTTGTTGCCGTCGCCTCGCCCGCAGCGCGAATCAGTCGCTGAAACAGGTCAATCTCGTAATTGGAATGAACGTGCTGGAGCACCGCGGCGATGCGCTCGAGTCCCATGCCCGTGTCGACGCAGGGTGCAGGCAGCGGCAACAGCGTGCCGTCGTTCTGCCGATCGAACTGCATGAAGACGTTGTTCCAGATTTCGATATAACGATCGCCATCTTCATCCGGCGATCCGGGCGGACCACCGGGGATGTGCGCACCGTGGTCGAAGAAGATTTCGGTGCAAGGGCCGCACGGGCCGGTGTCGGCCATCTGCCAGAAGTTGTCCGACGCGTACGGCGCACCCTTGTTGTCGCCAATGCGAATGATGCGCTCGGTTGGCACGCCGACTTGCTCGTGCCAGATCGCGAAGGCTTCGTCATCAGTGTGATAGATCGTGATCCACAGTCGATCCGCCGGCAGTCCCCAAACTTTCGTCAGCAGTTCCCATGCCCAGAGGATGGCGTCGCGCTTGAAGTAGTCCCCGAACGAGAAGTTCCCGAGCATCTCGAAAAACGTGTGGTGGCGCGCGGTGTAACCGACCTGATCGAGGTCGTTGTGCTTGCCGCCGGCGCGCACGCAGCGCTGCGACGACACCGCGCGCTTGTAGGAACGCTGCTCGATGCCGAGGAACACGTCCTTGAACTGCACCATGCCGGCGTTGGTGAATAGCAAAGTGGGATCGTTGCCAGGGACTAGCGGGCCCGAAGGCACAATCGTGTGCCCGCGCTCGCGAAAAAACGCGAGAAAGTCCTGGCGGATGTCGGCGGTTGTTTTCATGCGGACCGTAATTCGGAGGACGCGTGCGTCCGATTGCTGGGAGCATCCGGCAGCGCTCTTGAGCGAGCAATCAAACCGCTGCGGATCGGCCGCGAAGTCTAGCAGCGCGCTGCGACTCGCCTAGCCGTCGGCATCTTCGTTAGGGTCGGGACGAAGGGCGGCGCGGATGGTCTCGCCGTCGAATCCGCGTCGCTGCAGCATCGCGAATGCCCGGCGCTGTGTCGCCAGGTCGAGGTTGCGAGCGAGTCCCCGCCGCCGCAACACCTCCCGCGCGACGTCGATCCACGCGGACCCATGATATTCGAGCGCACTAGCCTGGGCGGTCGCTGCGATCGCGGTGTCGACCCCGGCGACTCTGAGATCCGACGCGATTCGCAGTGGACCGCGACCATCCGCGATGCGCGTGCGCGCGAGCATGTCGGCAAAACGCAGGTCGCTTTGGTAACCGCGATCCGCGAGATCTTCAGCGACGGCGATCGCAGTCTCACTCGCGATGCCCTTCGCCACCAGCTTGCGAACGATCTCGACGCGCGAGTGCTCCCGTCGCGAGAGCATCGCAATGGCCAACGCAGTCGGCGTCGGTGCCAGGGGTCCAGATCGACCCGTCGACTCGTCAGCCGCAACTGCCGCTTGCGGCTCGGAGTCAGACGACGAACTGTCCGGCATCGTCAGCGATTACGCCTCGACGGTCTCGGCCGTTTCGCCAATGACCAGTTGCGGCACGAATTTTTCGCGCAGCTGGGCCTCGAGTTTAGCGGCCGCCTTTGGATTGTCCTTGAGGTATTGCCGCGCGTTTTCCTTGCCCTGGCCGATGCGTTCGCCATCGTAGCCGTACCACGCGCCCGCCTTGTCGACGAGTTTCGCCTCGACACCCATTTCGATCAGCTCGCCTTCGCGCGAGATGCCTTCGCCGTAAAGAATCTCGGTGATGACCTGCCGGAATGGCGGGGCCATCTTGTTCTTGACGACCTTGATCTTGGTCTGGTTGCCGATGACCTCGTCGCCCTTCTTGATCGCGCCGATACGGCGGATGTCGAGGCGCACCGAAGCGTAGAACTTGAGCGCGTTGCCGCCCGTCGTCACTTCAGGACTCTGGCCCGGCATCATCATGCCAATCTTGTGACGCAGCTGATTGATGAAAACCACCAGGCAATTGCTGCGCTTGATGTTTCCGGTGAGTTTGCGCAACGCCTGGCTCATGAGCCGTGCCTGCAAACCCGGCAGCTGATCGCCCATCTCGCCCTCGATTTCGGCGCGAGGCGTCAGCGCCGCGACTGAATCGATGACGATCATGTCGACTGCGTTCGATCGCACCAGCATGTCGGTGATTTCCAGCCCTTGCTCGCCGGTATCAGGCTGCGACAACAGCAGTTCCTCGATTTTCACGCCCAGCTTCTGCGCGTACACGGGGTCGAGGGCGTGCTCCGCATCCACAAATGCAGCCGTGCCGCCAGCCTTCTGGCATTCGGCGATGACCTGGAGCGCCAACGTCGTCTTGCCGGAGGATTCCGGACCGTAAATTTCGACGACGCGACCTTTGGGCAAACCGCCGATGCCGAGCGCGATGTCGAGCATCAACGAGCCCGTGCCAATCACTTCAGGCGCTTCTGCAGCGCGGTCGCCCATGCGCATTACGGCACCCTTGCCGAACTGCTTTTCGATCTGACCGAGCGCCGCGCTCAAGGCGCGTTTCTTGTTGTCGTCCATTGTTGTCTCCAGGTGATTGGCGGCCAATCTGCAGGTGTCGTATCTCGACAGCTGAGACGGGCGGGAAATTCTGCGACACGCGATCTGCGCGATGCCCAAATTATCCCACAGGCCCGGTTGCCGACGCGGGCGAAAGTCGCTTTGTCGGGTATGACATTTCGGAGATTCGCGGGGCGCCTGCCCTACGCCAGGGCTTGCTCTAGTCCTCGCAGAGCTGCGGCGACGGTTTGACGCCGCACCGATTCACGGTCACCGTCGAAATGGAAGAGATGCGTGCGCGGATAGCCGCCACGCCGTTTCCAGCCGATCCACACGGTGCCGACGGGCTTGTCCGGGGTGCCCCCACCGGGGCCGGCAATGCCCGTCACCGCGACGGAAATCGAGGCGCCGGAATGGACGAGGGCGCCGGACACCATCTCGAGCACCGTTTCCTCACTCACCGCGCCATGTCTGAGCAAGGTTTCCGAGCGAACACCCAGCAATGCCTGCTTGGCCTCATAGCTGTAGGCAGCGAGCCCGCAGTCGAACCATGCGGAGGAGCCGCCGACATCCGTGATGGTCTTGGCGATCCAGCCGCCCGTGCACGATTCCGCAGTGACGAGCATCTGGTGATGGTCGGCCAATATCCTGCCTACGCGTTCGGCCAGTGCGCTGAGCGAAGCATCGTCATTTACTGCTGTCTGCATGCCCGTATCCCGCTGCAATGATCGATAATCCGGCGCCCTGAGCTCGCGTCCCGGCCCACAAGCGCCACTGGCGCGCGAGCTTGTCGGACCCTTCGAGGATTGTCCATCGTCATTCACGCCGCCAGCACCATTGCCGAGCCAAGCCCGCACACGCCGTTAATGCGGCAATACCTCGCAGCCAAGTCCGAGTTTCCGGAAACGCTGCTGCTGTTTCGCATGGGCGATTTCTACGAGCTGTTCTACGACGATGCGCGGCGCATCGCGCAACTGCTGGGCCTGACCCTTACCCAGCGCGGCGCGTCCGCAGGCGCACCGATTCCGATGGCCGGAGTTCCCGTGCACGCGGTCGAGGGGTATCTGGCGCGCCTGCTGCGCGCCGGTGAATCGGTCGCGATTTGCGAGCAGGTGGGCGATCCGCTCGAGAGCAAAGGGCCGATGCAACGGCGCGTGACACGCGTGCTGACGCCCGGCACCGTCACCGATGCGGCGCTGCTCGACGAACGCCGCGATTCGCTGCTGCTCGCGGTCCACGCATCAGGCGATCGCTTCGGGCTGGCGTGGACCGATCTCGCCGGTGGACGTCTCGCCCTCGCCGAGGTGGATGGCCCGTCGGCGCTTGCGGCTGAGCTTGCGCGACTCTCGCCGGCCGAAATTCTGGTCGATGAATCGGCCGACAGCAGCGCGTGGTCCGGTGCAACCCTGACGCCCCCACGACGCAGACCACCGTGGCATTTCGATACTGATTCCGCGTCGCGCGCGCTGATCGATCTGCTTGGCGTGCGCGATCTGCGCGGCTTCGGCGCCGACGACGCGCCGCTGGCGATTGCGGCGTGCGGCGCGTTGCTTGCGTATCTCAAGGACACGCAACGCAGCGCGTTGCCGCACCTGACTGCGCTGCGAGTCGAGCGCGCCAGCGACAGTCTCGCGCTCGACGCCGCCACGCGCCGCCATCTCGAACTCGACACGCATCCCGAGGGCCGTGCAGAACACACGCTGCTGGGCGTGCTCGATCATTGCGCGATGCCCATGGGTTCGCGGCTGCTCAGGCGCTGGCTCAATCGACCGCTCCGCGACCATGGAGTGTTGCGCCTGCGGCATCAGGCCGTGGCGGCGCTCGCGGAAGCACGCGAAGCCACACCGTTGCGCGAGGTCCTGCACGGCCTCGGGGACATCGAACGCATCGTCGCGCGCATCGCGTTGCGCTCGGCGCGTCCGCGCGATCTCGCTTCGCTGCGCGATGCGCTCGAGGTCGGCCCGACGATCCGTGCGTTGCTGGACGGCATCGATTCGCCTCGCTTGCAAATGCTGGCCGGTGAGATCGGCGATCACTCGGTTGCTGCCGATCACCTGCGTCGCGCTTTGGTGGAATCGCCGCCCGCGATATTGCGCGACGGGGACGTCTTCGCGCGTGGTTACGACGAGGAGCTCGACACCCTGCGCGCGTTGTCGACCGACGCCAACAGTTTCCTCGCGGCGCTTGAAGAGCGAGAGCGCGTCGCGACCGGCATCGCCACGCTCAAGGTCGGCTACAACCGCG
>JBKJND010000094.1:0-6636 GCA_046596095.1 Ahniellaceae bacterium
ATCTTGCGCAAAGCCACAGTAGGTCAGGTCGGCTCTGCCGACCTGACTGCAGGCGCTTCTGAAGTTCGATTCCAAGCGAGCGTTGCAAGCCGAAAAACAGGGGAAACGTCAGGTCCGGCTCTACAAAAGTCCGAGACTCAATAGCAGCCGAGCAGCGAGGCAGGTGCGAGGTCCACGTTGCCGACCGGGACGCCGATCGCGCCATCACCGCCCATGCGCAACGAGGCGGCTACGCGGATGGCGCCGCATTCGCCAGTCGCGCGCAGGGACAACTCGCCGATCGCAGCCGACTTGAAAGATTGGGCTGCGCACTGCGCGCAGGTGCCACGCACGCGGAGCAACGGCAGCAGGGCAACACCACCACGCCAATCGTTGGCAGCGTAAGCCCAACGCGGAGCGCCGCGACGGTCGAAGTAGGTGAGCATCGCGCTGATGCGCGCACGCGGATCGTCGCCCTGGGTCGTCAGCGACAACTGCCACGGCACGGGTTCATCGCGTGCGCTCCAGACTCCGTCAAGGTCGATCTGCGGACGTCCACTGACGGCGAGGCGCAGGGGTTCGATGCAGAACACACTGGCCGCGTCCGCAACCACCAGCGTCGCCTGCCCCTGCGTCGACGCGGTGCCGGTGCAATGGTCGGAAACCACATCCGCACCAAAAACGATTTCGAGCGACTGCGCGCTGCTCCGGTCGATCTCCACGGCTCTGCTGCCGGGCCGCATGCGATATCTCAGCAATCCTTCGTTACTGGCTAGCCAGAGGCCATCACGAATGTCGCCGTCGCCGCGCAGCCAGATCGGCGCGCCGCGCTTGTCGAAAGTGTAAATCGTGACCTGCCAACCGTCACCCGCGCGACGGAGATCGAAACCGTGGCCCGATCGCGCAGGGTCCCACCAGAGTCCTGGCACGACGCTGCTGCTGCGTTGCAATCGTGCCGCAAACAGCAAAGTCCGACCGCCGTCACGCGCAAACACCGCGAAACGATTCGGGTCGGCTGCGGTCGGCCACGGTTGCACGGCGCGCAGCGACGCGCCGGAACCTGCGCCCCGGCTTTCAGGCAAAGGCAATCGCGCAAAACCATAGCGGCCGTTGGACTGACGGATCAGCCACGCAGCGCCAATGTCTGGCAACGCGCTCCTCACGGCAGGCGCGGGCAGCAATGCCAGCAGCGATTCACCTGTTTCCGGATGCCGCAGCCACTGCGAAGCAGGCGCACCGCTTGCATTTTTTTCGCCCCCGGCGCGCGCGCCACCGGACGTCGCGGCACCACCGAAGCGTGACGTCGCCGCCAACGCATTGAAGTCGAGTTCTTCGCGCACACAGATGGGCTTGCAGGACAGATCGACGGTCTGCAGATGACCGTCTCGGAGCCCGAGCACAGGCTGCGACGACTCTGCCTTGGCGCCATCGGGTGACAACGCGAACAGGGCGTCCCACGCTGCGGCGTTCGCATCCGCGATCGGAAGCCAGTTTCCATCCGCCGCAGCCCAGCGCATGAGCGACGCGCCGTCGGTTTGATCGGTACCGGCATCCGGCTTGAGTGGTGCGAGTGCGGCGATCACGTCCTCGCCGGAAAACGTAACGGCGCGGACACTGCGCGTGATCGAACTGGTGATGACCTTCGGTGCGGATGCGATCAGGTTGATCCGTTGCAACCATGTGCGCGCGCCGCCGCGACCATCGGTTTGCGACCACGCCAACGCGATTTCGCCGCCTCGTTGCGAGATCGCAACGAGGCGAACCGGCGCCTGCACCGGCAGCGTGGGTATCGAAGTCCAGTCGACGCCCCTGACCGGACCCAACGCGACCTGCGGCCGTCCGCGCGCGTCGCTGCCGATCGCCAGCAATCGTCCCTCGATTGCGACGAGGCGCGCATCGTCGCGCCATGGCCACCGCCGCAACTCACGCGTGGCGCCGGCAGCATCGATCGCAACCAGACGCACCGCGGACTCGGAAGCGTGCCACAGCAACGCCGTCATTTCCGACTTCTGCCGCACCGCGTCGATCACCCGACCTTCGATGACCGTCGGCGCATCGAACGCCAGTTGATCGAAGCGTTGCACGCGCGGCACGTCGCTCGCGGCAAGCATCGCCGCAATGTGCGTGGAAAGACCGAGCGTTGCCGAAACGGGATCGCCCTGCACCACCGGCTCTGCCGCAATGCCCTGATTGCGCAAGCTGAGCGCGATGCGCCACAACGCATCGGCGCGCGCCGGCGTGTCGATCAGTAGAAGCGGCAGGTCGGGCCAGTCGCGATGCCCACGCAAGGACGCGGGCGGCGCGACCAGAATCAGCGCCCGCACGCTGCGTAGCGGTGGCTGCAAGGTTGACTGGGCAGTCTTTCTCTTCCACAAGTCCAGAAGCGACTGTGCGCCCTCTCCGTGCACGATCAGGGCCACTTGCTCGGGATCGCCGCCGTAACCCGATACCGACGTTGGCAACCAGGCCAGCAGTTGCGCCGCAGCCTCGGGTCGCGCCGCAACGCTTGAAGGCATCACCGCGCGAATCAGCACGGTGTCCGCAGCATGGACTTCCCGGTCCGGCACGATCAGTGGCGAAGCATCGCGCTCGACCCATTCGACCCATACCGGAAACGGGCCAGGTTTCGACGGAGTCCGCACATCGAGCAACAACGCGCGCGCGCCGTCATTTCCATACTCGATGCCGCTGAAGACCGCGGCCTGCGCCGCGCATGGACACAACCACAGCGCCAGAAAAGCGCCACACGCGAAAACAATCCCGGAGCGCATCTTCAGCGCACCATGAAACCGCGCGCCACGTCTTCGACTTCAATGGGATGTCGTTCCACCTGCGCGACACTCGCGGACGCGGGGCCACGCGCCAACCATTGCCCCAATCGCTCCACGGCGTCCGATGCACCTGCCACCCGCACCTCGACGCTGCCGTCGCCCAGGTTGTTCGCGCTGCCATCGAGCCCCAGCACGCGTGCCTGCTGCCTCGTCGAGGCACGAAAGCCCACGCCCTGCACGCGGCCAGTCACGCGGAAGCACGCGGCGATGCGTACGCCCATGTTTATTTGGCGGCGCCGATCCTGGATTTGCGGGCGGCTGCATCGACGTCCGTCGCGGCATGTCGACCAATTGCGCGCATCAGCAGTTTGCCGTCGACCGGGCCGATGATGCGCTCGGCGATGCGGCCATCCGGTGCGATGAGGTACGTCGTGGGCAAACCGCGCGGAACCGCGAAGCCGATCAGAGGCGCGTACGGATCAACATGCACGATTGGATAGCCCGCAGGATGCTCCTTGAGGAATTTGCGGATATCGGCCACGTCGCTGTCCTCGAACGCGAGCCCCACCACATCGACATCGGCACGTGCCTTGTCGAAGCGCGCGAGTTCGGGAATTTCGTGGATGCACGGCGCGCACCACGTCGCCCAGAAATTCACCACTTGCCAGCGACCGCGGCGGGGCGCTTTGGAAAAATCGATGCGGCTGCCATCCAGCGCGGTCGCGACAAAGGCGGGCACGCTGCCTACGGCGCCCTGCTCTTTGACGACTTTGGCGACCTTCGCGCCATCGGCGTTAACTGCGACTGGGGTCACCGGCGTGACCGCGAGCGCCAGCGGCGCGCAGAACGCTCCGATCAGCACGCACAAAGCCGCACGGATGACACTGCGCGAACGACACGAATACCCATTGAGCATGACGTTGTGCATTACGAATTCTCCTGCGCGGGCTGAGGAATCGGTGTTGCCCTGTGATCTCGTTCGACCTCGACGCGCGGCGCAGCGAGCAGCGCGGCCGTCTCGGGGTCGTCAGACATGACCGCGTGCGCGGCGTCAGGTTCCGGCTCAAGCGCCGCCACTGCCGATTGGCGCAAAGGCGGCGCGAGGGCCGAGTGCAGCTCTGCCAGGAGATCGACCAGCGGCTTGTCGCTCGCGTCGGCCAGTGTCGCCAGGCGCGCGATGTCGTGACCCGTGGGCCAGGCGTAACGTCCCCCTTCGAACAGTTCCAGCAAGGTCACGTCCTCGGGCTCGCGTAGTGGCGTCAACTGCTGCTTGTCGTCGATGTGCAGGACGCGTTGCGCGCTCAAATGCTCAAGCGCGTGATTGAGTTGCTCATCCGTAAGCCCCGGTTGCAGCGCCAGCAACGCGCCGCGCGTCAGCGCGCCGCCGTCGCGATCGGCTTTGATCACTGCGCGCAATGATTTGAGCATCGCAAAAAACTCGAGCCCCATCGGCACGCGATGCGTGCGCGGCTGGAAGCGCCACGCCGACAGGCTCGCGGCGAGCGACGCACCCAGCAGCACGATCACCCAGGTCAGGTAAATCCAGATCAGAAACAGTGGCAGAGCTGCCAACGCGCCGTAGATCTGCTGATAAGTGGTGGCGCTGCCGAGATACACACTGAAAACGCCTTGCGCCGCATTGAACAGGACCGTGGCGACCAAGCCGCCGATCGCCGCATGACGCAAGCGCACGCGCGCATGCGGAATAAAGAGATAGCTCGCGGTGATGGCGCTCCACAACACCACGAGTGGCGCGAGTGCGAGCAGGAAGGTGCCGGCGCCGTGCCAGTCGCTCGCGTTGCGCACTGCTGGCAAGGTCCAGAGAAAGCTGGTCAGCGCCACCATTCCGATCGCCACGAGCGGACCGAGCGTCAAGGTCGTCCAGTAGGTTTTGAAGCGCGACAGTCCGCTGCGGGATTTCGGTACGCGCCAGACGCGGTTGTACGCCTCCTCGACGCTCCACATCATCATCACCGCCGAAACCAGGACGCCCGCGACACCGATCCCGGTGAGCTTGGTGGCGTTGTCGGCAAATCCGGTGAGGTATTCCTGCACCACCATGCCCGACGACGGCACGAAGTTCTGGAAGATCCAACCCGTCACCGATTCGAGCCAGCCGTCAAAAAATGCGAAAGCCGACAGCAAACCAAATGCGGCGACCACCAGCGGCACCAGCGCGAACAGGGTGGTGTAACTGAGCGCGCCCGCAGACTCGAGGCACTTGTCCGCCAGAAAGCGGCGCCAGACGAACGCGCTGAACGAGCGCAGCCGTTCCTCGTCGATCCGCAATCGATGCGCGCCACGCCGTATAGATGCCTGCCAGCCCATGACCGAAGTGTATCGGCTGCGCCCTGCTCCACTCGTCCTCGCAGGCACCGACACCGGCTATAGTTTTGCGCAATGGCAGGGGCGCGACGCAACATGAGCCACGAAGTTCTGATCGTCTACTACTCGCTGCACGGCAAGACCGTAGCACTTGCGCGCCAGGTCGCACGTGGCGTGGACTCGGTTGCGGGCATGCAGGCGCGACTGCGCACGGTGCCCGAAGTGCGACCTTTCGGCGCGGCCTCCGAACCTTCGACGCAGAAAGACGGGCCACCGTGCGCGACGCTTGCTGACCTGCGCGAATGCGCTGGCCTCATCCTCGGCAGCCCGACGCGCTTTGGCAATATGGCGGCACCCCTCAAGTACTTTCTCGACGGCACTTCCGCCGAATGGGCCTCGGGCGCGTTGGTCGGCAAGCCCGCAGCCGTGTTCACGAGCACGGGCAGCATGCACGGTGGCCAGGAAACCACGTTGATCTCGATGCTGTTGCCGCTGTTGCATCACGGCATGGTCGTGGTGGGTTTGCCCTACACCGAGCCCGCCCTCGGGACGACAACAGGCGGCGGCACGCCGTACGGCGCGAGCCACGTCGCGGGTTTGCGCAACGAACGCGAACTGACCGCCGACGAATCGCATCTCGCGCGTGTGCTGGGCCAGCGCGTCGCCGAGCTAGCGCTGCGTCTGCGCGACTAGGGTTCCGTTCGTGGCAAGCCTGTCGAACCATGAGCGATCTGCCTCGACCTCGCAATCGGTTGCGTTATGGGCGCTGTGCGCCCTGATCCTCCTGCAACCGCTATGGCACGGCTGGCTCGCTCCACCGCGCATCGGCGCAGCGGCAGTCGCAGCGGCGATTGCGACTCTGCCGTGGCTGCCGGTGATGGTCGCAACATGGCGTGATCCTCGCCGCGGCGTCCTCTGGGGCGGCACGCTCGCCTTGTTCTACTTCGCGCATGGTGTCGCAGTCGCGTGGAGCGACTCCGGTACCGAACGCGTGCTCGCACTGAGCCAGGTCGCGCTGACGCTGCTCGTCATCGTGCCGCCGGGCGCAGTGGTTTGGCGCGCGCGCCGTCGGGCGCGCGTGGCTGCGCGATAATCCACGTTTCAATTTCCACACAACGGACGCGCGCATGGACCGGCTCTGCATCGTCACCACCGGAGGCACCATCGACAAGACCTATTTCGACGAGAAGTCGGACTTTCAGGTCGGCGACCCGCAGATCGGCGCGATTCTCGAAGCTCTCGGCGTCAACTTCCGTTTTTATGTGATTCCGTTGCTGCGCAAGGACAGCCTGCACATCGACGATGGAGATCGCGCGTTGATCCACGACACGATCGCCGCGCAGGACGCGCGCCACGTACTGGTGACGCACGGCACCGATTCGATGGTCGCGACCGCACGCGCGCTGACCCCCATCCCGGGCAAGGTGATCGTGTTGACCGGCGCACTCAATCCCGCGCGTTTCAGCGGCACCGATGCGGTGTTCAACATCGGCACTGCGGTCGGCGCGGTGCAGTCGCTCGCGGACGGCGTGTACATCGCCATGAGCGGCCGCATCTGGGA
>JBKJND010000211.1:0-5306 GCA_046596095.1 Ahniellaceae bacterium
GATCAGCAGATCAACGATCGTGCGCGTGCCGACTTCATAACCTGCCTGTACCGCTTCGAGCGCCGAGGTCGCGGAGATCACTGCCTGCCGGCGTGCCTCAATCTCGGATACGCCGCCTGCAATGGCGCGATACGAGAAACGCGTCTGCCGCACCACGCCGCGCTCGGTCTGTTCAAGCACATCGCGCGCCGTGTCGCGATCATGCACCGCGCGGCGCGCGTTGGCGCTGACCAGGCCACCGGAAAAGATCGGGACGCTCAGTTGCAACCCGATGGTGCCGTTGGCGTTGGTGCTCTCGCTGTTGGTCGAGAAAAACCCGCCACGATTGCCGCTGGACGTGTTGTCCAGATAGTTTGCGGTGAGATCAAGCGTTGGCAAATGACCGGCGCGAGCGGTGGCAATGCCCGATTCCGCCGCCGACACCGCGAATTTCTGCGCAATGATCGAAGGGTTCCGCTTGCGGGCGTTTTCCACCCACGCCTCGAGCTCGGGTGGCTGCGGAGGACGCAGCGGCAGGTCTTCGCGCAATGCCTTGATCGTTTCGACCGGCGTGCCGATGATCTCCGTCAGCGCCTCCTCGGTGTCCTCCAGCGAATTCTCGGCGAGCACCACGGCGGCGGTCGCCGCGTCGCGTTGCGACTGTGCCTCGTTGACGTCGGTGATGGCGGCAAGACCCACTTCAAAGCGCTGTTGCGCCTGATCGAACTGGCGACCGAGGGCGGTGGCCTCGGCGTTCGCAAACGCGAGCGTGTCCTCGGCGGTAAGCACATTGAAATACGCTTCAGCGACGCGCACGTAGAGCGCATCTTCGGCTTGCTGATACTGCGCCTCGCCCTGTTCGGCGAGCGCGCGCGCGCCACGCAGTCGCGTGTAGTTGGCGAAGTCGAACACGCTCTGGCGCAACTGGATGCCGTAGCTGGTGCTTTCCGTATCAATGTCGAAACTTGTGGTGATGAGCTGTCCGGTTTGCGGATTGAACTGCGGCGAAGTACCGTCGCCCTTCGTGCGATCGGTGCTCGCGGTCGCGGCGATGTTCGGCAACAGCGCAGCGCGCGACTGCGCGATTCCCTCCTCAACCGAGAGCGAGCGGTTTTCTGCGGCGGAGAGTTGCGGATCGTTGCGACGCGCCAGATCGTAGGCACCGAGTAAATCGAGCGTAGCCGCGGCGCATGGCGCGGCGAACGCAGCAATGGCGACGGCGAGAGGCAACAAGCGCGGAATGCGTGACATGAAGGGTCCTGGGGAATTCTGGGAAAGAGAAGTCTGAAAACGGTTGGAGCGCGCGCGTCTCAAAGCACGAATCGCGGCGGCGGCGCACCACCCACAAGATACGGCAGGTCGGTTTCGAACACGCTTTCCTCGTGGAATCCGTGACCGTCCGCATCCCGGGTGATCAGCAGCGCTTCCATCACGGGCGACTCGCCGCGGATCACGAACAGGCGGCCACCGGGCGACAACCATTCGCGCCACGCGCTCGGCACCTGGAACACGGCGCCGGTCACCGCAATCGCGTCAAAAGTCTGCTGCGGCACAAAGTTGGAAAGCGCGTCTGCAGTTTGAACGTCTATGTTGGTATGGCCCGCCTGCGCAAGGCGCGCACGCGCCGAAGCTGCCAACGCGCCATCGATCTCGACGCTGGTCACCACGCGCGCGAGATCCGCAAGACACGCGGTGACAAACCCGCTGCCGGTGCCGATCTCGAGCACCGCATCGGTGGGCGCGACCAGCAGCGATTGCAACAACCGACCCTCGACCACCGGCTTCATCATGACTTCGGTGTCGTTGATCGGAAGCTCGGTGTCGGCAAATGCGCGTGCACGCACACGCGGCAGCACGAAGTCCTCGCGATGCACCTTGGAGAGGGTCGCCAGCACGCGCGCATCCAGCACGTCCCATGGACGTATCTGTTGCTCGATCATGTTGAAGCGCGCGCGTTCCATAGCAGCGTTCATTGCGATAACGACCTCATGTTTGTCTCGTCACTCCCGCGCAGGCGGGAATCCAGAACCTGCCTGAGCGCCTGCGCGAGCCTCTGGATTCCCGCCTGCGCGGGAATGACGAGTCGGGTGGAGGCTATGCCGCGCGCGGCCACACGACAAGCTCAGCATCGTCGGCGCGGGCGATTTCATAAAGTGCCGGAAGTCACCGGAACCGCGCTGTGACGCGGATTTTCAGCGATGGAGCGCGGTTTCTCGTCGCGTCGCACACGAAACCACGCCGCATACAACGCGGGCAGGAACAGCACCGTCAGCACCGTCGCCACCGTAAGTCCACCCATGATCGCAACCGCCATCGGACCGAAAAACACACTGCGCGACAACGGCACCATGGCAAGAATCGCAGCGAGCGCGGTGAGCACGATGGGCCGCAAACGACGCACGGTCGCATCGACCACCGCCTGCCATCGGGGGTGACCCGCAGCGATGTCCTGCTCGATCTGATCGACCAGAATCACCGAGTTGCGCATGATCATGCCGGACAACGCGATGGTGCCGAGCATCGCGACGAACCCGAACGGCACGCGGAACACCAGCAGGAACAGGGTCACGCCGATGAGCCCCAGCGGCGCCGTCACCAGCACCAGCGCCGTGCGCGAGAAGCTCCGCAGTTGCAGCATGAGCAGCGTCGTGATGACCGCGATCATGAGCGGTACGCCGGCCGCCACCGACTGCAAGCCCTTGGCGGAATCCTCAACGGTGCCGCCAATGTCGAGGCGGTAGCCGACCGGCAGCTTCGCCCGCAACGCTTCGAGTTCGGGTGCCAGTTGCGCGATCACGGTCGCCGGCAACACATTGCCGTAGAGATCCGCGCGCACCGTGACCGTAGGCAGACGATCGCGACGCCAGATCACGCCATCTTCGAGCCCGTATTCGATATCGGCAATTTGTTTGAGCGAAATGGTGGTGCCGTTGGTGGTCGGTACGGCAAGATCGGCGAGAAGACTCAGGCTCGCGCGCTCGTCGGCGGGACCGCGCAACACGATGTCGATCAGTTCATCGTCCTCGCGATACTGGCTGACGCGCTCACCCGTCACCGAACTTTGCAGGAACTGCGCGAGCGCCTCCGAGGAAATGCCAAGCAGGCGCGCGCGATCCTGGTCGAGCCGCATGCGCACGACCTTGCTCGGCTCATCCCAGTCGAGGTGCACGTTCGCGAGCTGTGCATTGCGCCGCACGCCCGACGCCAACTCGCGCGCAAGCTTGCGCACCGTGGGAATGTCCTCGCCAGATACGCGGAATTGAATCGGGAAACCCACCGGCGGACCATTTTCGAGGCGCGAAATGCGGCCGCGCACGTTGGCGAAGTCCTTTTCGAAAAGCTCGATCAGGCGCGCGCGCACGCGCTCGCGCGCATCGATGTCATGGGTCAACAGCACGAACTGCGCAAAACTTGCCGCCGGCAACTGCTGGTCGAGCGGCAGGTAAAAGCGTGGCGAACCCGTGCCGACGTAGGCCGTGAAGCTCTCGATGTCCTTGTCGGACTTGAGCCTGGCCTCGAGCTTGCGTACTTCGGTCGCGGTGGCCGCCAACGAAGCGCCTTCCGGCAACTTGATATCGACCATGAGTTCAAGGCGCGTCGAGTCAGGGAAGAACTGTTGCTCCACGAAGCGGAAGCCAAAGATCGACAATGCGAACAGCGCGGCGGTCGCACCAATCACCCACCAGCGATGCGTCAGCGTCCAGTCGACCAGCGCACGGAAGCGTTTGTAGAACGGCTTCTGATACGGATCGTGATGTCCACCGTCGGCGTTCGCACGCGCGCCGTGTCCGTCCGGAAGCAATCGATAGCCGAAGTACGGAATGAACACGACGGCGACGATCCACGAAATCAGCAACGCGATAGTCACGACCTGGAAGATCGAGCGCGTGTATTCGCCGGTGCCGGACGCCGCGGTTGCGATCGGCAGGAAGCCGGCCGCGGTGACCAGCGTGCCGGTCAACATTGGAAATGCGGTGCTGCGGTAAGCGAACGCGGCCGCTTCGATGCGATCAAGTCCTTCCTCGAGTTTCACGGCCATCATCTCGACCGCGATAATCGCATCGTCGACGAGGAGCCCCAGCGCCACCACGAGCGCGCCGAGCGAGATCTTGTGCAGCGCGATGTCGAAGTAGTACATGACCGCAAAGGTCATCGCGAGCACCAGCGGAATCGACAGCGCGACCACGGTGCCGGTGCGCAGCCCCAACGCGACAAAGCTCACGATCAGCACGATCACCACGGCCTCGCCGAGCGCGCGCAAGAACTCGCGGATCGAGCGCTTGACGGCGCGCGGCTGGTCGGCCACGCGATCGAGCTCGAGCCCGACTGGCAACGATTTCTGCAGCCGTGCGATCTCGGCGTCGAGCGCAGCGCCGAGGCGCACGATGTCGCCGCCCGCCGCCATGGACACCGCCAGACCCACCGAATCCTCGCCCTGGAACCGCACCTTGGGCTGCGCCGGATCGGCGTAGCCGCGTTTGACCTTGGTCAGATCGTCGAGCCGGAAGGTGCGCTGGCCCGCGCGGATCGGCATCGCGGCAACCGCTTCGAGCGAATCGAACGCGCCGTCGGTGCGCAGATGGATCCGATCGGTGGGCGTCTCGAACGCACCCGCGGGCGCCACCGCGTTCTGGGCCGCGAGTCCCGCCAGCACTTCCTTGAACTGCACGCCGAGCGTCGCGATCTTGGCGTTGTCGAGTTCGATCCAGATGCGCTGATCCTGCAGGCCGACCAGTTCGACTTTGGCGACGTCAGACACGCGCAACAGTTCACGCTGCACGCGTTGCGCGTAGTCCTTGAGCGTTGCGTAGTCGTAACCGCGGCCGTGCAAGGCATAGATATTGCCAAAGGTGTCGCCGAACTCGTCGTTGAAGAACGGCCCGATGGCGCCAGCCGGCAGCGTGTGGCGCATGTCGCCCACGCGTTTGCGCACTTGATAGAAGAGTGCAGGCAGCTCGCGCGAAACCATGTCGTCGCGCGACACAAAGACGATCTGCGATTCGCCGGGTCGCGAATAGCTGCGGATGAACTCGGCGCTGGACAGTTCCTGGAGCTTGGCTTCGATCTTGTCGGTGATCTGCCGATCGACCTCAGCCGCGCTGGCGCCTGGCCATTGCGTCCGAATCACCATCGCCTTGAAGGTGAAAGGCGGATCTTCCGACTGCCCGAGCTGAAAGTACGCCCACGCGCCGACAATGGCGAACACCAGCATGAAGTAGCGCACCAGCGTGCGATTGCGCAGCGCCCATGCCGACAAATTGAATGCGCTCATCTTGTTTGCAGCCCCTGTTGGTTATCGATTTAATCCTTCTCCCTCCGGAAGAAGG
>JBKJND010000280.1:0-7081 GCA_046596095.1 Ahniellaceae bacterium
CACAAGATAAAGCATGCAGTCGCCGATGCCCTTCACCACTGGCGCGTCCACGGATCTCGTTTCAGCCTTTTCCACAATGGCTTCACCGCCATTGCCAATGACTGTCGCGAGCACTTCCGCGGCGGGCCGCGTGAAACGGATCGCAAATCCGCAAGCGCACGGTCCGTGGGTTCTCGCGAAGTCCGCTGCGAACGAATCGGGGTCGTCGTTGACCAGGAAGTTGACGCCGCCCTGCCGGTACACGGTGATGGCGCGAGTGCGATGCCGCAGCGACGCAGTGAAGCCCATGCGCAGGAAATAATCGTGCAGGCGTTGCTGCTGATCGAGGGGCGCCGCGAACTCGACGAACTCGAAGCCGTCGATGCCCATCGGGTTGGCAAACGTCGTGACTTGCATGCCGAGGTTGGGTTGAGCGCTCATGTAATTTCCCGGGATTGCTTCTGGTCGGCCATTGCGGCGATGCTGCAATCTTACCGGCAAGCCGCGAGGCATCAGAATGAGTTTCGTGCGCTGTCTGCGTGGGGTGGCGTCCGGCATCGAGTATCCAGCCGATCGCCTCATGAATCTGGATCCGGCTGACGGGCGGCCCGTCGAGATGGTGCTCGATCTCGAGCGCCTCGCGCGCGAGCGCCCCGACCACGCGTGGTACCGCCCCGATCGACGCGACATGTGGCGCTTCGGCGCGCTGCTCGCGCTGGATATCGATGCGCCCGACGACGCGCGTCACATCGTCGCCTTGGGTGAAGGCGCGACCCCGTCGCTCGATTACTCCGCGCATCCGGTGGCGCGCACCGCAGGTTTGCATCTGGAACTCAAGGACGAAGGTCAGGCGCACGCGGGCTTCGGTGCGAATCCCACACGCAGTTTCAAGGATCGGGGGATGGCCATGGTGGTCGCGCAAGCGAGAAGATTCGGACTGCGCAAACTCGCCGTGCCGACGCAGGGCAACGCAGGGGACTCGCTGGTGCGCTATGCACTCTCGGGTGGGTTGCAAGTCGTCGTCGCGATGCCGGACGACACCCCGATGCCCATTCTCGGCCAGGTCGCGGCCCTCGCGAAAATGCATCCCGAGCGTGTGGTGCTCGAACTTGTACAAGGCACGATCCGCGAAGCC
Organism: Ahniellaceae bacterium; assembly: GCA_046596095.1. Lineage (GTDB taxonomy): Bacteria > Pseudomonadota > Gammaproteobacteria > Xanthomonadales > Ahniellaceae > JBBQNY01. The sequence continues at coordinate 1,115 of JBKJND010000280.1, forward strand.
GCCGCATTGTTGCGAGAAAAATACTGGCCAGAGGGATGGTTCAACGTGGCGACGTTCCAGGAACCCGGCTGGCGCATCGAAGGCAAGAAGACGCTCGGACTCGAACTTGCCGAGCCGCGATCCGGGTCGACGCAATGGAAATTACCGGACGCGATCATCTATCCCACCGGCGGCGGCACGGGCGTGCTCGGCATGTGGAAAGCCTTCGCCGAACTCGAGGCGCTCGGTCTCATCGATTCGCGCCGCCCCCGCATGCTGTGCGTGCAGTCCGAAGTCACAACGCCCTTGGTGCGCGCCTTCGATTCGGGCGCGGTCGATACGCAGGCCATGCCACCCTCCGGCGCAACACTCGCAGCGGGACTCAACGTTCCCGGCGGCGTGGGTCACGCGCGCGTTCTCGAAATCATCCGCGAAAGTAACGGGGCCGCGCTCGCGGTAGGCGAAGCCGATATCGCGCACGAACTCGCGCGGGTCTGGCGCGACGAGCGCCTGTGGATTTCACCCGAAGGCGCGGCCTGCCTCGCCGCGCTACCGCAACTGCATGATCGCGGCCTCGTGAAAATCGGCGAACGCGTCGTCGCCGTCAACACCGGCTCCGCGGAAAAATACCTGCCCAACCTCCGCCACCTGCTCGCCTGAGCAGCCCAAGCGGCACGCCTTGGCTCCGTCCAAGCGGTGCGCGAATGGCTATCCTTCCCCCACCGCAACCGGGTGCGCGACATGATTCCTGGATATCGAATCGTCAGAGTGCTCGGCCGCGGTGGCATGGCGACCGTGTACCTTGCGATGCAGGAATCCCTCAATCGCGAAGTTGCGTTGAAGATTCTTTCGCCGTCGCTGGCGCACGACGAGGATTTCTCGGAACGCTTTCTGCGTGAAGCGCAGATCGCGGGTGGTTTCCGGCATCGCCACCTGATCGCGGTATACGACGCCGGGCGCGTGGAAGAAAACCTCTATCTCGCGATGGAGTTCGTGCCCGGAGGCAGCGCTGCCGATCTGCGCCGCGGCGATCCCGAAGACATTCGCCGCTGCCTGATCGAAGTCGCGGACGCCCTCGCCTATGCACATGCGCGCGGCGTGGTGCATCGCGATATCAAACCCGACAACATTCTCCGACGCGAAGATGGCAGCTTTGTGCTCTCGGACTTCGGCATTGCGCGCAGCAGCGAACACGCCAAGCAACTCACCGGCCCGCAAGCCGCGCTCGGAACGCCTGCTTACATGAGTCCGGAGCAGTGGCGTAACCAACCGGTGGATGGACGTGCGGATTTGTACGCGCTGGGCATCGTCGCCTACGAACTTTTGACCGGTTCGCCGCCTTTCGCGGGCGCCGACGGACTGGCGATCGGCATGCAGCACCTGCAATCGCCTCGACCGCAGCTGGATTCTGCTTTCGCAGCATGGCAGCCCGTGCTGGACCAGCTGGTGGCCGTCGCTCCGGAGGATCGCTATCCCACCGCTGCCGACCTTGCCTTTGCGTTAGGCGGCAGCAACCGCACGCCACGGACCAACACGCCGCAGGGCGCGTCCACAGTGGAGATCCTGACGCCTCCGTCGCAGCGAAGAATACCCCCGCGCATGCGCTGGCTCGGCGCATTGGCGCTGCTGCTCACGCTGATTGCGGCAGGTTACTTTGCGAGCCGCGTCCGCGCGCCACCTGCCGACGCCAGCCAGCCCGCTGCGCAACAGGCGACGGTGCCGCCAGTCACGCAGCCGGCAGCGCCGTCGAAGTCGATCGCAGTGCTGCCTTTCCGGGTGTTGTCAGACCGACCGGCTGACGAACTCTTCGCCGACGGGCTGTCGGAAGAAATACTCACGACGTTGGCGGCCATCGCCGAACTCAAGGTGGCGGGTCGCACGTCGTCTTTCGCCTGGCGCGGCAAGAATGCGGACCTGCGCCAGATCGCCGACGCGCTGGGCGTGGCCCACGTGCTCGAAGGGTCAGTACGGCGCGACGGAGATCAATTGCGCATCAGTGCAACGCTTGTCGACGCGCGCGATGGCACAACGCGCTGGGCGGCAAACTTCGACCGACGCGACGACGACGCGTTCGCGATCCAGAGCGAGATCGCGACCGCGGTCGCTGATCGGCTGTCGGTGTCGATGGGGACACGCACCTTGCCCACGCTGGCACGCCTGCCGGCCAGCGAACGCATTCTTTACCTCCAGGCCATCGGGTTGCAGCGGACGGGACAACCGGAACGACTCGCCGAAGTCCGCGCGTCCTTGCGCCAATTAATCGACGCCGAGGACGTTGGGCCGGACGCAATACTGCGATTGATCAATGTGATTGCGGAAATGATCCGCTACCAGGCCTTCGACATCCGCTACCAGGCCCTCGACGCCGGGCAAGGCAGGGCCGAACAGGCAGCGCTCACCCGGCAACTGGCGCAGCGCTTTCCCGAAGCAATCGAACGCCGCATCGCGGATGCGCTCGTGTTGCAGTCGCAAGCAGATGTGACCGGGGATACTGCGCTGTATGGCCAGGCCCTGGACATCTACCGGGAGGTGTTGAAGCAATCGCCGAACGACGGCCTCGTCGCGATCAACGGGTCGCACGCCGCGCGCCTCTCGGGGCAGTTCGAGGAATCGATCGCGCTCAGCCGCAAGGCCATTGCGATAGAGCCAGACGATCCGGTGGCGCAGATTACCCTCCGGTTCGCGCTGAGTGATGCTGGGCAGTTCGACGCCGCTGCGGATACCGGCAGAAAAATCGTGGAACAATGGCCCGACTCGGCATTCGCACGCGACATCTGGCCCACGGCGGTTGCCAACGAAGGCCGCCTCGCCGACGCGCTGCTCCTGCTCGGCGATTGTGCACGAAACAGCGCGGTCGACACGTGTCTGACGGAGCGCTACGTGCTGGAGCAGATACTGGATTTGCCACGCGCTGCGGTGAAAACGCTTGCGCAGATGCAGGCACGCGCGCGGACAGGTCGAACGGAGGCTTTGATCTGGAGTGCCATTGCACAGGATGCCTTGCCCGACCCGAGCGCCGTCAATCGCAACACGGTTGACGAGGCGGTCGGAGCGTCGCTCAGCGAGGCACTCGCGCGTGGCGAAGTAGATACCTTCATGGAATATGGGCGGCGAGGATTCGGCGAAGGGTTCCTCTCGCCGGAAGCGGCAGAACCGCTCATCCCAAGGCGTTCCTTCAGGCTCGTCTGGTCGGCCATGCCGGTGACGAAAGGCGCGGCGTCCGAGCAATGGCGCGCACGACTGCAGGTGCTTGAATCGCAACTGCGCAACGTTCCCGTGACCGCGCACACACCATCCGGCACTCTGGCGATGATGGCGGCGCTATTGCTGGGGGATGTCGATGGTGCCGTGAAGCGTTTGGAAACCTACTCGACGCTATCGCCGCTGATGTGGGACCGCTGGTTCATCTCGCCGACGGGACGGGACCTGCCACTGATGCAGGTGCTTCGCACGCATCCGAGTTTCGATCGCATCTGGGCAAACCGCAGCGCGGTGATCGCGCGCGAGCGTGCTCGAATAAGGCAGTTGCGTCCCGACATCGGTTGAGTCGTCTTCGGCGCACGGGAGCCCACGCGCGCTGCATGCCACTCGCACTCTGACTTGCGCTCCGGCCAGCCGAGCCGGCTGGAGCGCAGGGTGTTACTTCACGCCGTGCATGAGCTTGTTGATGAGCGGAGCGATCAGGAACAGCAGCACGCCGGGGATCATCAGTGCCCAGAAGCCGAAGGTATAGCCGTCGAACGCGGACGCGACCGTCATGCCTTCGGTGCCGCTGACGTGGCTCGCGAAGATGCCCGACAGGTTGTTGCCGATGCCGGTCGACAGGAACCACCCGCCCATGCCAAAGCCGACCAGGCGCACGGGCGCGAGCTTGGTCACCATCGAGAGACCGATCGGCGACAGGCAGAGTTCGCCTACCGACTGGATGACGTACACCATGAAGAGCGTCCAGAACGGAATCTTGCCGAAGTCGTCGACGAGCGAGGACAGCGCGAACATCAGCAGCGCAAAGGCAACACCGTTGAAGATGAGGCCGAGGCTGAACTTGCGCGGGATCGAGGGATTGTTCTTGCCCATCGCCACCCACAGCCACGCCAGCAACGGCGCGAGCGTGATGATCGCCAGCGAGTTGACCGATTGGAACCACGCGTTGGGCCAGACGAAGCCGTTGCCGAATTCGCGGTCGACGATCTTGTCGGAGAGGAAGCTGAAGGAGCTGCCAGCTTGCTCGAAGAACATCCAGAACAGCACGTTGAACGCGAAGATGATCAGCATCGCGATCACCATGTCGCGCTGCACCTTGCTCGTCTTTATGCCTTCGATCAGCAACATGGCACCGAGGCCGACGAACAGCGCCAGAAGTATCCACTGCAGCGTGCTCGCGCCAAGCGACAGCAGGAAATAGAGCACGGGGATCGCCGCGATCGCGCCGAGCGCGGTGAGCAGCACGCGCGTGCCACTTTCGGCGCCAGGCGGCGGGGTTCCAACGCCTTCGAGCTGGCGACGGCCGAACCAGAACCACACCAGCGAGACCAGCATGCCGAGGCCGGAAACGATGAATACGACCTTGTAAGCAGGCAGTGCTGCGGATCCACCCATAAAGCGTTCGGCGAGCCAACCGGTGAGGATGGGCGAGACCATCGCGCCCAGGTTGATGCCCATGTAGAAAATAGTGAATCCCGAGTCGCGACGTGGATCCGAAACCGAGTACAGCTTGCCGACCATGGTGGAGATGTTCGGTTTGAACAGGCCGTTGCCGGCGATGATGGTTGCGAGTCCCAGTTTGAAGATCGACTCGCTCGGCATCGCGATCATGAAGAGGCCGGCGGCCATGATCACCGCTCCAACCAGTATTGAGCGCTGGTAGCCAATTACCCGGTCAGCGACGTAGCCTCCGAAGATCGCCACGGCGTAGACCAAGGCCAGGTAGGCGCCGTACGTCTGGTTGGCGCTGGCCTCGCCCGTGCCGCTGCCGTCGTAGAACTGCGCCACGATGTACAGCACCAGCGCCCAACGAATGCCGTAGAACGCAAAGCGCTCCCAGAATTCGGTCATGAAGAGCATCCACAAGGGACGTGGATGACCCATGACCTGCGCGTAGGTCGGCGGCGGCAGTGCTTCGTGGGGCGTGGTGACGGCTCCGCTCATCGCAGGCTCTCCAGGGTGTTGGATTGAGGACGCAGCGTTGTGCCGGATCGGCGCATCACACGCAACGCAAGCATGCGTCTGTGTAACCGCTGCGCACGCTCGCCGTCAAACCTCGTGTGTGCTGCGCCGCAGCAATCGCGAGCGATTGCGCGGCACCGTCACCGACATTCGTTTCGTAGGTCGGGTCGCGCAGCGACCTGACAGGAATTTTTCGCCAGCACACTCCCGTGTCAGGTCGGCATAGCCGATCTGACCTGCAAAATACCGTTAGGAGGGGGTGGAGAGTTCGGTGCGAACGTCGAACAGTTCGGGGAAGAAGGTCTGGTCGAGCGCGCGCGCGAGGAACGCCACGCCGCTTGAGCCGCCGGTGCCGGGGCGGAATCCGATAATGCGTTGCACGGTGCGCAGGTGCCGGAAGCGCCACAACTGGAAGTTCGACTCGATATCCACCAGTTCTTCGCACAGGTGATATTCGGCCCAGTACGTTGCGGTGTCTTCGTAGATGCGTTTGTACACGGGGATCAGCGCGGGCTCGCGCACGTGCGGCAAGCGCACATCGCGTTCAAGCAACGACTTCGGCACCGCATGGCCGCGGCGCGCCAGCCAGCGCAGGAACTCGTCATAGAGGCCGGGTGCCTCAAGCACCCGCGTCAGCTCCGCGTAGGCCCCCGGATAGTGCCGATGCACTTCGATCAACTCGGCGTTCTTGTTGCCGAGGAGGAACTCGATCATCCGGTATTGCCGCGACTGGAATCCGGATGCCGGACCGAGAATGTGGCGGAACTCCAGGTACTCGCTGGGAGTGAGCGTTTCCAGCACGGACCACTGTTCGGCCAACTG
>JBKJND010000334.1:0-4310 GCA_046596095.1 Ahniellaceae bacterium
GCAAGCGCCCCGTTTTTTGTGCGCGCAGTTCGTACGTGGCAAAGTACCGGGTCCACGCAGACTTGCGAGGTCATAGTCATTGGGTGAGGCGGGACTTGTCGCGCCATGGCGCGACCCGCCGAACGCCACGGGCAGGAGCCCGTAGCCGGGGCGACTTTGCGAGCGCACGACGCGCGAGCTTAGTCGCCGACGCCGCCCCTGCCATTGCCTTGCGGTTCGAACGAAGCGACAGCAAACATGTGCCAGTACGAGGTCATAGTCATTGGCGGCGGCCACGCCGGCACCGAAGCCGCGCTTGCGAGCGCGCGCAGCGGTGCGCGGACTTTGCTGTTGACCCACAACATCGAAACCATCGGTGCGATGAGCTGCAATCCGGCGATTGGCGGCATCGGCAAGGGTCATCTGGTGCGCGAGATCGACGCGCTCGGCGGCGCGATGGCGGTGGCGGCAGACGCCGCCGGTATCCAGTGGCGAACACTCAACGCGAGCAAAGGACCGGCGGTACGCGCCACGCGCTGCCAGGCCGATCGGCAGCTGTATCGCGCTGCGATCCGCCGCCTTGTCGAAGCCGAGACGAACCTCGACGTATTCCAGCAAGCCGTGGACGATCTGCTGCTCGAAAGTGATCGGGTCGTCGGCGTGCGCACTCAATCCGGGATAGCGTTTCATGCACGCGCCGTCGTGCTTACCGCAGGGACATTCCTCGCGGGCAAGATTCACGTGGGCGACGCGCAGCACGCCGCCGGTCGCGCCGGGGAACCTCCCGCGCAAACTTTGGCGACGCGCTTGCGCGAACTCGCACTGCCGGTCGGGCGGCTCAAGACAGGCACGCCGCCGCGCATCGACGGCCGGACGATTGATTACACGCAACTGGGCGAGCAACCTGGCGACGATCCGATGCCCGTGTTTTCGTTCATGGGCAACGTCGCCGAGCATCCACGTCAGGTGCCGTGCCACATCACGCATACGCGCGAACGCACGCACGCCATCATCCGCGCGGCGCTGGATCGTTCGCCGCTTTACACCGGTGCGATCGAAGGCGTCGGTCCGCGATACTGCCCGTCGATTGAAGACAAGGTCGTGCGCTTCGCCGACAAGACCTCGCATCAGATCTTCGTCGAGCCGGAAGGCCTCGACACCACCGAGGTGTACCCGAACGGCATCTCGACGTCGCTGCCCTTCGACGTGCAGGTCGAGCTGGTCCGCTCCATCGTCGGGTTCGAAAACGCGCGGATCACGCGGCCGGGCTACGCGATCGAATACGACTATTTCGATCCGCGAGCGCTGTATGCGTCGCTGGAGACGCAGGCGATTCGCGGCCTTTACTTTGCGGGCCAGATCAACGGAACCACGGGTTACGAAGAAGCCGCGGCGCAGGGTCTCATCGCAGGTCTCAACGCCGCCCGCGCGACACGCGGCGAAGCGCCGTGGACGCCACGTCGCGACGAGGCCTACATCGGCGTGCTGGTCGACGATCTCACCAGCAACGGCACCATAGAACCGTATCGCATGTTCACGTCGCGAGCGGAGTATCGCTTGCACCTGCGCGAGGACAATGCCGATTTGCGCATGACAGCGCACGGTCGCTCGCTGGGACTGGTCGACGACGCACGCTGGTCCGCGTTTGCGTTCAAGCGCGATCGCATTGCTGCGGAACAGGCACGCCTGGGCGCGCTGTGGATAGCGCCCGGCAATGCGCTCGCGGCGGAAGTGGCGTCGGCGCTGAACATTCCGATCTCGCGCGAAGGCAGTGCGCTGGATTTGTTGCGGCGTCCCGACGTCGGCTACGCCGAACTCATGCGCGCACCCACGATCGGACCCGGCGTCACCGACACAAAAGTCGCCGAGCAGGTCGCGATCCAGGCACGTTATTCGGGTTATCTCGATCGCCAGACCGAAGACATCGCGCGCCAGCGCCGGCAGCAGCAGTCGGTCATTCCCGAGGCGTTCGACTACTCGAATGTGCGCGGCCTGTCGGCAGAGGTGCGCGCCAAGCTGCTCAAGGTGCGTCCCGAAACAATTGCGCAGGCGCAGCGCATCAGCGGCGTGACACCCGCAGCAATCTCGCTGCTCCTCGTGCACCTCCATCGCCGCGCTTCGACCATGTCTCGCGAGCCCGTAGGTCAGGTCGCGCAAGCGACCTGACTGAAGATTACCGATACGACGTCAGGTCGGCGGAGCCGGCCTGACCTACATCACGCGGCGGCGGATGGGAATCTGGTCGAGCGGAACGCTGGCGACGACCCCTTGTCCCTCGCGACGGGGCGCGCCCGCGTCCGGCGCCAGCGCGCGCAGCGTGACGACTTCCCATGTAGCTGGCAGCGTGCCGTTGCGGCGCAACGTTTCGTACGCCGCGAACACGCCCTGCATGCGCGTCTTGCCGGTCAGCGCGCGCCGCCGCGCCGCCAGCGCATTGCCGGCGCCGAGTCCGCGCAGCTCGCGCATGAGCGTTGGTACGTCGGGATAGTCGAGCACGAACGTCTCGCGTTCGAGTACCGGATTGCGGAATCCGGCCGCCAGCAGCGCATCGCCGATGCGCGCGATATCGTCGAACGCGTTGATGTGCATATCGCGATAGCCCGCATCGGCAATCGCAAACGCATCGCGCAATTCAATCAGCGTGTCCCGGCCGAAGGTCGACGCAAGCACCACGCCGCCCGCGCGCAGCACGCGTCGCCATTCGTCGAACACGCGCGGCAAGTCGGTTTGCCACTGCAGGCAAAGATTCGAGAACAAGAAGTCGACGCTGTCGTCGCGCAGGGGCAGCGCAGCTGCATCACCGGCCAGCAATCGCAGTGGTCGCCACCAGTGGCTGCCCTTGCGCGCGGTGGTAAGCATCGGCAACGCATGATCGAGCGCGATTGTGAGCGAGCGCGGGTAACGTTTGCGCAGCGCTGCCGCCGCACGGCCCGGCCCGGTACCGACATCAAGTACCACGTGTGGTGCAAACGCCGCGGGCTCGGCGTCGAGTTGCTCGAGCAGCCGACTCTCGACTTCGCGCTGCAACGTGGCGAAGCGCGTGTAGTGCGGAGCTGCGCGCGCAAATGCACGGCGCACGGCGCCGACGTCGAACTGATTGCTCACGTCGGTTTGCTCACCCGGGTCTGCTCACGGCTGCGTGATCACAGGTCATGTTGCGCAAGCCACGCGAGCACGCCGCTCGCGACTTCGCTGCCATGGCTGAGGAATGGCGCGTGGCCTGCGTTCGCAATGCAGAGTTGAATGGCGTGCGGAGACAGCGCCGCACTCGCTGCGATCGCGCGCCATGGCGCGAGTCGATCGCGGCGGCCACCGATCCACAGCGAGGGAATCGCGAGACTGGGAAGCTCGGCGCGCAGATCCGTGTGGCGAAGTAGTTCAAGGCCATCGGAAAGCACGCGCGGATGCGGCGCGGGTCGATCGGCGAGCTGCTGCTGCAGGAATCGCAGCTCGGCGCGCAGGTGATCGCTGCCGAGCGCTTCGAGCGCAAGGAAGCGTTGCAGCGTGCCGCGGTGATCGCTCGCAAGGCCGCCGGCGAAGCTCGCAAGCAACGAGTCTTCGACCGCATCGGGCCAATCTTCCGCGCGCGTGAAGCGCGCCGAAGCCGCGAGCGCGATCGCACCGGTCATCTCGCGCGCCCCGTCGAGCGCCGCGCGCAACGCCACCAGTCCGCCCAGCGACCAGCCGAGCCATGGTGCTCGCGGCACGCGCGGTGCGATCGCCGCGACGCAGTCGCGCAGCGTGAACGCATCGCCATCACGCCACGCGCTGTCGCCATGCCCCGGCAGATCGACCACATGCAACGTGCGCTGTTGTTCCAACTCACGAACCAGGGGCGCAAATATGCCGCCGTGCATTGCCCAGCCATGTAGTAGCACCAGGGGTTGTCCCGTCCCAATGACGTCAATGCGGATCAAGTCTCAAGTCCCGCCACGCACGATCCGCTTGCGCCGATGCCCGATGGCCCGGCGTTTGCAGGAGCGGCGCAAGCCGCGAAAACAGGCTCACTGAACCTATCGCGGCTTGCGCCGCTCCTACAGAAGCGCTGTCGCTGGCGGTTCACGCGCGGGCGCAGCAAGCGGCGCAGGCTTCGAGCAGAGCATCGATCTCGTCGTCGGTATGCTGCGCGGTCAACGTGATACGCAAGCGCGACTGGCCTTTCGGCACGCTGGGCGGTCGCACCGCGCCGACGAAAAATCCGCGCTGTTCGAGAAACACCTGGGCTTCGAGCACGGCGGTCGCGCTGCCGACGACGAGCGGCTGAATCGCCGTCGACGAATCCAGCAACGGCAATCCGAATTGCGCGGCACCTCCGCGCCAGCGTGCAATCG
>JBKJND010000179.1:0-4248 GCA_046596095.1 Ahniellaceae bacterium
GGCCACTGCTCTTTCGGGCCAGCTCGCGGCCAGAAGGCACCCACTGTCGCGATGGCGAGCTATTAACAGCCGCAGTGCATTGGCAGGACACCATGAAACCAGATGCATGCCTTGGACACTGGTGTCCGAAGGCAGGCCCAGGCGGCTAGCGCGAGCGGGTACTACAGCTTCGTGAGGAACCGCTTCTCGAACGCGATGGAAGCGACGGCGGGCGAGCGCAGGAACCCCTGGTAGCCGTCGCATCCTTCGCTCATCAGCCAGTCGAGTTGCGCCTGGGTCTCGACGCCTTCGGCAATGACCTCGAGATTGAGTTTCTTGCCGAGGCTGATGACGGCGCTGGTGATCACCGCAGATTCGCTGTTGAGCTGGTCGACATCGCAGATGAAAGAGCGATCGACCTTGAGCATCGACAAGGGCAACCGGTGCAGATAGGCCAGCGAGGAATAACCCGTACCGAAATCGTCGACCGCGAGGCGAGCGCCAATGTCGCCAAGTCGCCGCAGCGACGGCAGCACTTGCTCCACTGCCTGCATGAGTTTCGTCTCGGTGATCTCCAGATAGAACCAGCGCGGGTCGAGGCCGTACTCCGCAAGCGTGCGTTCGAACCAATCCGCGACATCCGGGCGCTGCAGCTGGCGAGCGGAAAGATTCACGGCAATCGGCACCGCCGGCAATCCAAGCGACTGCCAGCGCGACTGGATGCGGCAAGCTTCCGCGAGTACCCACTCCCCGATCTCCAGGATCAATCCGCTTTGTTCGGCAAGCGGCAGAAACTCGCCCGGCTGGATTAACCCTTGCACTGGATCCTGCCAGCGCAACAGCGCTTCGCAAGATCGCAGCTCACCCGAAGCGACACTGAAGCAGGGTTGCAGGTGCAGCTTGAACTCGTCGCGCGCAAGCGCCGCGCGCAGCCCCGTTTCCAGCGAAAGCCGGCGCCGCGCGGTCTGGTTGAGGGCTGGCTTGAAGGCGCGCGCGTCGTCGCGGCCAGCGTCCTTGGCCTCGTACATCGCGGCGTCGGCGTTGCGGATCAACGTCTCGGCGTCGGCACCGTCGCCGGGATAGCAGGCGATGCCGAGGCTCGCCGTCACCGTCACATCAAGATCATGCCAATGGAAAGGACGGCGCAACTCGGCGAGCACCTGCGCCGCAACCCGCTCGGCGGAAGCCACGCCGGTAACGCCCGGCAACAGCAGGATGAATTCATCGCCACCCAGGCGCGCAACGGTCGCGCGCGGATCGAGCAGCCGCACCAGTCGCTGTCCGATTTCGCACAACAGTTGGTCGCCACGGCTGTGGCCGAGCGAATCGTTCACGGTCCTGAAAGTATCGATGTCGAGGAACATGACCGCGAAGCCGTCCGTGCGCGTCTCGCCCTGCACATGCTTCTGCGAGTCCGGGACGCGCGCCTTTCCGATTGCCTCGTCAATCCGCTGCGTCAACAAACTGCGATTGGGCAGATGCGTCAGCGGGTCGTGGAAAGCCAGTGCGTGGATGCGCTCCTGTTGACGCTGCCGATCGGTGACATCGAGCACGCTGCCCGCGATCTTGCCGACGCCCTCCTCTGCGACAACGCCCATCTGCCAACTCACGTCGAACCAGCGCGTCTCACCGTCTGCACGCACTATGCGCAGCTGACGGGTCGCATCCACAGGATCGGCCAGCAGCCGCGCCAGTGTCGCCTCAAGAGTCGGACGGTCTTCCCCATGCACCAGCGACAAGAAACTTTCCAGAGTAGGCCGGAAGGCTCCGGGTGCAACGCCGAACATGCGATACAACTGGTCGGACCACCACATTACGCCGGTCTGCGGATCCCACTCGTAAATGCCGACTTTGGCCGCGCTTTGCGCCGAGGCCAGCCGCTGCTCGCTGGCGCGCAGCGCCGCCACGTCGCGCAGGCGGCGCCGTACCAGACGCGCGTGCGCCGCGGTTTGCGCAAGCGCGCGCGCAAACGCGATCTCATCGGGCATCCACGCGCGATGGGCTCCGCGCTGCTCGAGGCACAGCACGCCCACCACGCGCCCGTCGATCAGCAGCGGCGCGTCGAGCAATGAGCTGATGCCGTTGGGCAGCAGGTACATTTCCGCGAGTTCGCGCGTGCGCGGATCGCGGACCGCATCGCTGGCGTCGATCACCTCGCCAGCCCCGAGGTGGCTGAAATACTTCGGTAGTGCCGATCGCTTGAGCGGCGCGATGTTGGTCAGCACCGTGCCATCGGCCGTGAGCAGTCGATGCGCGGACAGCAATCCGTCGCGTTCATTGAGATGCCAGATTCCGACCACGCTTACTTCAAGCGTGGTGCGGGCGCGCTCGATCACCAGCTCGCACAGCTGATCGTATTCGCCTCGCGGCAACGACGGATGCAGCGCCAGCTCGGCCAGCACCCGCGACTGCACTTCGGCGCGCGCCGCGAGAGCGGCGCGGTCGGCTTCCACGGCGGCAATCATGAGTCCGTTGCGTCTGACAGAAATCGGCTCCACGGTAGCGGACATGGCGTGCCCTCGAAATTCCCTCTGTATAGAGTTAACGCGCCAAACGGACCCCTGATCGCTCACGCTCCCGGAAATTTCCTGACCAGCGGCAGTTCTGGCCGCAGTGGAAATGGCGAATGTGTCGAATTCTGGTGCGGACATCGTGGCGGCAGCGGCCCTCAAAGCCAACTCGCAGCTGGGCCGGCTGACGGTGTCGAACATTGACGGCAATCTTGATGCGGACGCGGAGTTCGAGCGTCTCCAGGTGTTTGGCTCGCGCGGTGTTGAGTACTCGCGCAGAGCGAGGTCAATGCCCTGACCATGAGCCCAGCCGCCGACGTACCTGCAATGGATCCAGTGCGTCGGGCGGCGCGGGAATTTCACGACGCGTTCGCATTTGGGACGTTGACCTGCCCAACAGGCAGGTCGAGAATCTCGCGTCGCGCCGCGAATTGCTCGCGGAGCGCGACTGCCACAAGGATCTCGCAAGCATGCAAGCCCGATCGAACTGTTGCCGCGTTTTCGCCGTTGCTGCCGTTGCAACCCTTCTGCTCGCCGGCTGCGCCACGACGAAGTCCACGCGCGCCGAACCGCTCAAGAGCACCGGCGATATCACCGACGTCAAAGGTTGCACCTCGTTGACCGTGACGCCGTTTTCGATTCCGGCCGACAGCGCCGCGACGGCAGAGACCGGCAAGGCTTTCTCGAACGACATCGCGGGACGGCTACGCAGCGACTTCGGCCCCTTGTTCGAATCGGTGGAGACTGCGGACGGCGCGCGCGGCGTCGACGGCGAGTGTTTGTTCGAAGGCGCAATCACCAAGTACATGCCGGGCAATCGGGCGGTGCGTTTGGCCACGTTGCCGGGCGTCGGTTCGGTGCACTTCGAGGGCAACATCAAGGTGAGCGATGCCGCGAGCGGCCGCGAACTGCTGGCCGCACCTTTCGACAAGCTCTGGGCCTTCAGCGGCGTGATCGGCGCCTCGAAAGGCATCGCCAACCTTGAGAAAGAAACGGCTGCGGCGGCCGCCGCCACGGTTGCCCGCGCCAAAGGCTGGCAACCACCCGCCGCGAGCCCATGACGGCCGAGGATCTCGTAATGAGCCAGACCGTGATTGGTGTTGTCGTCGGCAGCCTGCGCCGCGATTCGTTCAACCGGAAGCTCGCGGGCGCGCTTGCACAGCTCGCACCCGCGGACTTTTCATTCAAGACGCTGCGCATAGACGACCTGCCGCTCTACAACCAGGACGATGATGGCGCTCCCACCAACGGGGTCAAGCGACTGAAAAGCGAGATCGCGTCCGCACAGGGTTTGCTGTTCTTGACGCCGGAGTACAACCGTTCGATGCCGGGTGTGCTCAAGAACGCGCTCGATCACGCGTCGCGCCCGTATGGTCAAAACGCATGGGCGGGCAAACCCGCCGGTGTGATCGGAGCCTCCATTGGTGTTCAAGGTACCGCGTGCGCGCAGCAGCACCTGCGCAACGTGCTTGCCTACCTGGATGTGCCAACCCTGGGGCAACCCGAGGCATACGTGCTTGTGAAAGAAGGCTACTTCACCGCTGATGGCGGCGTCGGGGACGACGGCAACCGCAAGTTCCTGCAACGCTGGATGGACGCGTACGTCGCCTGGGTTCGCAAACTGGCCTGAGGCGGCGCCTTCGCACGGTCTTGCAGAGCGGTGCTAAGTGCCGCTGCTCATGCATGCAAAGTTGAATCGCAGTCGGACCTCGTCTGGCTCTACAACGGCGTCGGCGCGCGGCGGTCGAGGTTGTGCGGC
>JBKJND010000221.1:0-2506 GCA_046596095.1 Ahniellaceae bacterium
GTTCGGGTCGGGCCGGTGTTCGCGGACGACAGGGGCAAGGACGCGCTTGGCATCGTCGAAGCGCCCGAGCGCGTTGTAGGCGAAACCAAGTTCGAACATGAGCGCATGCGTCGTGACGCCTGCCTCATGCGCCTTCTCCAAGAACCCAAGCGCCTGCGCCGACGCGCCGATGTGGTTGTAGTGACTGCCCCAGCTTGTGAGGTGCTCGCCTACGGGCGACGCGTCTGCATAGTGTTTCAGCCAATCGGGCTCGGCCACCAGGGACAGCGGCGCGAGTTCCTTCGGGTCCAGGCAACGCACGGCGATGTTCGTTGGAATTCGCGCGATCAACCGTGCCTTGTCTTCCATCGGCCAGGGCCGTCGTTCGAGGCCAGCGCCCTTTTCGGCGACCAAGCCTTGGATATGCACGGTGAATCCCATTTGCGCATCGATATAGACGAACGCGAGGGTCAGCAGGCCGTCTTCGCGCGGCAGCAACACCCACCGATTTTCGCAATCCGCGATCCGCGTCGCCGCCTCCGCGCGTACCTCACCTTTTAGCGCCCGCTGGGTCGCTGCGCCCATCGCTCGTACGATTTCCACTTCCTCTGCCGTCGGCTCGGGCGAGTCCTGGGCGAGCGCCGGCCGCGTTGCGAGCGCAAGACCAAAGGCCATCGCCAGAGTGAGCGTGACGTGCGTGCTTCTGCTCAGGGATGCGGAGATCATGAGTGCTCGAGGATTCAAAGTCGCGAAGCCGTGCCGCGACGCGGCATTTCGGCCAAACTACCTGCGGACCGCGGACGCGGCAAGCGGGCTGGCAAGTGCCCAACTCAGACGGAGAGCCCCTCGTGTCGACAGCAAGCCTCCTCCTCGCCGCGTTGCTCTTTTTTCCGGTGATCGCAGTTGCAGAGGAAAAGAAGAATTGGCCCAAGGACCCCGACGCCCAAGTCCTCGAGCAGGTCGAATCAATCGAACGCGTGGGACGCGAAATCCATCGTCGCCAGCAAATGTACCTGCGAGGGGTCGAAGCGCTGTCCCCGAAGATCGGCCGTCGCAAAGCCACGTCGGCTGTGTGGATACTTAACGAGGTCGGCGCGAACAGTCGGGTGGCGTTTGCGCGCGAGGACCGTAGCGTGGGCATGGCGTGGGTCGCGGATGTCGAACTGCAGGACGATGCCAGTGCCACCGTCACGACCAAGCCATCGCGCCTGCTCACGCCCGAGGAAAGCGACGTCCTAGCCGCAATCAAAGTCGCTCGCGAAGCGGGCCGCAGCGGCTGCAGCAAGGTTTACGACGCCGTCGTCGTTCCCATCGAGGGCGGTGACATGGATGTCTTCGTGCTGGCGACGAGCAAGAAGAAACACCAAGTCGTGCTCGGCGGCCACGCGCGCGTGCGTGTTTCGTCCAACGGCGCGGCCGTGAGAGAGATCGAGCGCTACTCCAAGTCCTGCATGGTGATGGACGTCGGCAACCCGGAAGTCGTCAGCCTGATGACCAGCCACATCGTCAGCGACCTTCCCGCGCCCACACATGTCTTCGCAAGCCTTACCCAGCGTCGACCCATCTACATCGCCACACGCTCGCACTTGTGGATTGTCGAGAGGGGCGAAGTGAAATCCGTGCCGCGATGAGACATCTCGCCGTGCCTGGGTCAGGCTGATCAGGGCGCCACGCCCGAGTGCTGCTGCAGAAACCGAGATAAGTCGGGTCGGAGATAAATCGGGTCAGATAAATCGGGTCAGAGTGGAATTTTGTCGCCGAGCAACCTCGTCCCCGACGCAACCTGAAAAAAGTCGACTCTGACCCCTGTTTTTTCGCGCGCCACTTAGCGCGGTTCGCGTCGCACGCCGCCGCAGGTGTCGGCGACAACGCGCATCGTTACAGCTTGAGCGGCTTTAAGTGTCGGAGTCATTTCGCGCGCCGATAGCTTGGCACGGCTGGCCGTGTGGGAGGACCGTGACCACGTCATATTCGCCCGACTGCATGTCGTGCAAGGTCACGATCGAATCGATCGCCAAATTCGGAAGCACCGAAATGTAGAACTTCGCGGCCTGCCTTCGGATCGAAGCACGTTCGGCGTACCCCGATTCTTGCGCGGCACTCGCGGCGTCACCAAGGCACCTGCGTGCCGTCCCACGCGAGGAACTGGCCACTGTCTGCTGGCGTCATGCGTGCAACGATCGCCAGCAACTGTTGCGCTGCGCGCTCGGGAGTAAATAACTTTACTGGTGGCACTCCACCCTGGAAGGGTTGCGACAGCGGTGTGTCCACGGTGCCGGGGTGCAGCAGCACGCACGCGGCGGTGGGATGCGTGCGGCGCATCTCGATGGCGAGTGTGCGAAACAACTGGTTCTGCGCAGCTTTTGACGCGCGGTACGCGTACCAGCCGCCGAGCTGGTTGTCTCCGATCGAACCTACCCGCGCCGACAGCGACGCCAGTACGATCGGCGCACGGTGGCGTAGCAGCGGTAGCAAGGCCTGCACGAGCAGCACCGGCGCAAAGGCGTTGAGCGCGAACACTTGCGCC
>JBKJND010000348.1:0-7955 GCA_046596095.1 Ahniellaceae bacterium
CTTCGTGCTGCACGAGAAAGGGGAGCAGGAGTGGGAGTCCACGCTTCCCATCGCAGGCAATCTTCGCGTCACCACGTCACGCGACATCCTGGCCGCGATCGCCGCGGGGTCGGGCCCGCGACGCGCGTTACTCGCGCTTGGCTACGCCGGCTGGGCTGCGGGACAGCTCGAACACGAGCTCCTCGAGAATGCATGGATCAGCGTCGCTGCCGATCATCGCGTGTTGTTCGACACGCCCATCGAAGGCCGCTGGCACGCCGCGCTGGCACTGCTCGGCGTCGATCCGTCCGCACTCAGCGATGCCGTCGGACACGCGTGAATCCGAGTGAGCATGAGCGGGTGCTCGGTTTTGATGTCGGCGCGCGTCGCGTGGGTGTGGCCTGCGGATCGCGGGTGACGGGCAGCGCGCAACCGCTTGAAGTCATCGCGCGTCGCGTCGACGAATTCGACTGGCTCACGCTCGACCGCCTGCTGCGCGAATGGCAACCCGATGCACTGGTGGTGGGACTGCCACTGACACTGGATGGTGAGGAACAGCCCGCGTCGAAGCTGGCGCGGGAATTTGGCGCGAGTGCTGCCAACCGTTACAGATTGCCGGTGGTTTTTCAGGACGAAAGCCATTCATCGCAGGAAGCCGCGACCCGCTTTGCGGCATCCCGTCGAGAAGGAACCCGACGTCGCCGCGACGCGACTACGCTGGACTCGCTGGCGGCCGTCATCATTGTCGAACGTTTTTTCGCAGGGCCATCGCTTCTCGCGTTCGTGCCTGCACCCACGTACAAGGATTCCTGATGACTCTGCCGCAAGTTCCCCCCTTACTGGATGAGCTGGTCGCGCGACTCCGCGCGCACCTGCACGCACGCGGCATCGACACCCCTCGCTTTGCGGGAATCCGCACCGGAGGCGTGTGGATTGCCGAAGCCGTCGCCGCGCGCTGCGCCGCACCCGAGCGTGGCGGCATCGTCGATATCGGCTTTCATCGCGACGACGTGGGCCAGCGCGCGGAGTTGCCGCGACTCGGGCCATCGAGCATTCCGTGGGACATCAACGACCGCGACATCGTGCTGGTCGACGACATTCTCAACACTGGCCGCACCGCGCGCGCGGCGCTCAATGCGTTGTTCGACTGGGGCCGGCCGCGCAGCGTGACGCTGGCGGTGCTGGTCGAGTTGCCCGGCCGCGAGTTGCCGCTGCAACCGGATGTCGTCGGCACGACCATGGGGCCGCGTGCAGGCTTCGAACTGCGCCTGCTCGGGCCCGATCCACTTGAGCTTGCGTGGCGTGCGCATGGTTGAGGTGTCGATCCCCGAGGGCCTTGCAAGCAGCGAACGCCGCCACTTGCTGACGCTCGAAGGCATGCCGCGCGCCGAAATTGAGGCAATCCTCGACACCGCCGCGGCCATTGCCAGCGCCACCGCGGGGCGAATGAAGACGCTGCCGATCCTGCGCGGCCACACCGTCGTGAATCTGTTTTTCGAACCGTCGACGCGTACCCGCACCAGCTTTGAGCTGGCCGCGCGCCGGCTGTCTGCGGAGGTTGTCAACTTCGATGTTGCCTCGTCCTCAACCAGCAAGGGGGAGTCGCTGCTCGACACGCTGCGCACGCTCGCCGCGATGCGCTGCGACTTGTTCGTGGTGCGTCACCGCGACAACGGCGCGCCTGCGGCGCTGGCGGCGGCGCTGGGTGATGCCGTCGCCATCGTCAACGCCGGCGACGGCAGCCACGCGCACCCGACCCAAGGCCTGCTCGACGTCTACACGATTCGCGAACGCTTTGGTCCCGACTTCTCGAAGATCCGCGTGCTCATCGTCGGCGACGTGGCGCACTCGCGCGTCGCGCGCTCCGACATCCACGCGCTGCTCGCGCTCGGTGTCGGTGAGCTGCGCGTGTGCGCCCCGCCGTCGCTGCGTCCTGCGTCGCTCGACCCGCGCGTGAGTTTCGCCGACGATATCGAGAGCGCGCTCGCCGACATCGACGTGGTGATGCTGCTGCGTCTGCAAAAGGAACGCATGCAAGCCGCGCAAGTTCCTGACGACGCAGCGTTCTTCGCAACCTGGGGCTTGACGGAAACGCGCCTCGCGCTGGCGCGCCCCAACGCACTGGTCATGCACCCAGGCCCCATCAACCGCGAAGTCGAGATCGCATCCAGCGTCGCCGATGGCGCCCAATCTGCGATCCTCGCCCAGGTCGCCAACGGCCTCCCCATCCGCATGGCCGTCATGTGCCGCCTCCTCGGCGCCACCCTGCGCACCTGATCGGAGTCAGGCGGCGGAGAGGACGGGCATCTCGCGAGACTGGGTGGGGAGGCGGCGGATGCGGGCGCCGAGGCCGGAGAGTTTTTCCTCGATGAGTTCGTAGCCGCGATCGATGTGATAAATGCGATCGACGGTGGTGTCGCCCTTTGCCACAAGACCCGCCAGCACAAGACATGCGGAAGCGCGCAGATCAGTCGCCATAATCGGCGCGCCGGTCAGTTGCGGGACGCCGCGGATGATCGCTGTGCGGCCCTCGACGCGGATGTCGGCGCCGAGCCGCTGCAGTTCCTGCACGTGCATGAAGCGATTCTCGAACACGTTCTCGGTGATGATGCCGGTGCCTTCCGCTATCGAGTTGAGCGCGGTGAACTGCGCCTGCATATCGGTCGGAAAGGCGGGGTACGGCGCAGTGCTGATGTCGACCGCGCGCGGACGGTTGCCGCGCATGTCGATCTCGATGAAGTCGTCGCCGGTGTTGAGGTGCGCGCCAGTCGCTTCGAGTTTCGCCAAGACGGCGTCGAGCGTGCCGGCGCGCGTGCGCTTGGCCATCACGCGTCCGCCAGTCATGGCTGCGGCAACGAGAAACGTGCCGGTCTCGATACGGTCGGGCAGCACTTCGTACTCGGCACCGTGCATGCGTTCGACGCCATGAATGACCAGGGTGTTGCTACCGGCACCTTCGACTTGCGCACCCATGGCATTGAGGCAATTCGCGAGATCGACGATCTCGGGTTCCTGCGCGGCGTTTTCGATCACGGTGGTGCCTGACGCAAGCGCAGCCGCCATCATGATGTTCTCGGTACCGGTCACCGTCACAATGTCCATCACCACTCGCGCGCCGCGCAAACGATTGGCGCGCGCGCGGATGTATCCGTTCTCGACCGTGACTTCGGCGCCGAGCGCCTGCAGGCCCTTGATGTGGAGGTCGACCGGACGCGAGCCGATCGCGCAGCCGCCGGGTAGCGATACGTCGGCCTGCCCAAAACGCGCGACCAGCGGGCCCAGCACCAGGATCGACGCACGCATGGTCTTGACCAGATCGTACGGCGCAAAAAACCGGTCGGTCGGGCGCGGGTCGACGTGGATGCGCATCTTCTCGTCGACCGAGAGGCGAACGCCCATCTGTCCGAGCAACTCCATGATTGTGGTCACGTCGTGCAGGTGAGGCACGTTGCCGATGGTCACCGGCTCGTCGGCAAGCAGGGTCGAGGCGAGAATCGGCAGCACCGCGTTCTTTGCGCCTGAGATCCAGACGTCGCCGTTAAGTGGAACACCGCCGCTGATGACGATCTTTGCCAACTGCTTTCTCCGATGATTAGCCCCTCCCCCTCCGGGGGAGGGGTTGGGGAGAGGGTTCAAACTTGCAAATGAGTCGAGAGCATCACCGCACGTAAATGCGCACGCTCCGTAAAACCCTCATCCGGCGCTGCGCGCCACCTCGCTCCGCGCCCCGGCCCGAGCGTTCCGCTCGGGCGTTCGGTAATGCGCGAGCCGGTGGCTCGCAAGCTGCATTACCTTAACCCCAGAGGGAGAAGGGAAAAAGGGTTGGTGGCGTTTGCGGGGCTGGTCAGGCTTGCGCGGCTTCTGCGGGCGTGAGGGTGCGCAGCGCGAGCGCATGGATTTCGCCGCCCATGCGCTCGCCGAGCGTCGCATAGACCAACCGGTGCCGCGCCAACGGCAGCTTGCCCTCGAACGTTGCGCTGACGACGGTGGCTTCGAAGTGCACCCCGTCCTCGCCCAGGACTTCGGCGGTCGCGTCGGGCATGCCCGTCTCGATGAGTTGCTTGATGGTGGTTGGGTTCACTAAGAACTCTCGATCTGTGAGGCAAACCCGTCCATGGTTCGACAGGCTCGCCACGAACGGGTGTGGGAAGGCTCATCGCCGGGAACGGCGCAATGCTCTTTGGTTATTGCGCCCTGCTGGCAGGCGAAGCGCGACGCAGGCGACGCCGACGCTGCGGTAGCAGCTAGAATGAGGCGTTCAGTCTAGCAGAGCGCATCTTTGCGCCGGCCCAGCTCTTCGATGAACGCGCGACTCAAGACCAAGACCTCCAGCGGCACGGCGGCCGATCCCGAACAGGAGGCAGTGTTCGCCTCGAGCGCGCGCCGGGTTATCGCCGTGGAAACGCGGGCGGTGGCGGGTCTCGACGCACGCATCGACCAGGGTTTTCTCGACGCCTGCTCGATCTTGCTGGCGTGCCGCGGTCGCGTCGTGGTCACCGGCATGGGCAAGTCGGGGCACATTGCGCGCAAGATCGCGGCAACGTTCGCCTCGACTGGAACGCCGGCATTCTTCGTGCATCCGGGCGAGGCCAGTCACGGCGATCTGGGCATGATCACCGATGGCGACGTGGTGCTGGCGATGTCCAATTCCGGCGAGACCGACGAATTGCTGACCATCCTGCCGCTGCTCAAACGTCAAGGCAATGCGCTGATCGCGATGAGCGGCAAGCCCGATTCGAGCCTTGCGCGACTCGCGGACGCGCACATCGACGTGGGCGTGCTCGAGGAAGCCTGCCCGCTCGGGCTCGCGCCGACATCGAGCACGACTGCGGCACTGGTCATGGGCGATGCGCTGGCCGTGGCGCTCCTCGAAGCGCGCGGATTCACCGCGGAAGACTTTGCGCGCTCGCACCCCGCCGGCTCGCTTGGTCGCCGCCTGCTGCTGCATATCGCCGACATCATGCACAAGGGCGCCGCAGTGCCCTGCGTCGCGGCCCAGGCATCGGTTTCGCAGGCGCTGATGGAAATGACACGGACAGGACTTGGCATCATTGCCGTGGTCGATGAGGAACAGCACCTGCTTGGCGTCTTCACCGACGGCGACCTGCGGCGCGCGGTCGACGACAGCGAAGTCGATTTGCGCAGCACGCCGGTCACCCGCCTCATGACGCGCGCGCCCAAGACCATCGCGCCGGATCACCTCGCAGTCGAAGCCGCGCGCCTGATGGAAGAACACAAGATCCACGCCTTGATCGTGGTCGACGCCGGCAACCTTGTGGTCGGTGCGCTCAACATCCACGATCTGCTGCGCGCGCGCGTCGTTTGAGAATGTCCGAGTCCATCCCGCCTGACGTGGGGGCGTCGGCGTTGCCTGTCATTTCCGAATCTCCCGACTTCCCGCCGGACGCGATCGAGCGCGCATTGCGCATCCGTCTCGCCTGCTTCGATGTCGACGGCGTGCTGACCGATGGTCGGCTCTGGTACGGCGCGGACGGCGAGTCCCTGAAGGCGTTTCACGTGCACGACGGCCTGGGCCTGCGCATGCTCATAGAGGCGGGCATTGAAGTCGCGATTGTCACCGCGCGTCGTAGCGCGGCCGTGACCGCGCGCATGGCGGACCTCGGCCTGGAACGGGTGTACCAGGGCGTCGCCGACAAACTCGCCTGCGTGACCTCGCTCGCTGCCGAACTCAACTGCGAGCTTGAGGAAGTAGCCTTCACCGGCGACGACCAACCGGACGCCGACGCGATGTGCGCGGTCGGCCTCGCGATTGCCGTGGCCAATGCACGCCCCGAGATCCAGGCGATTGCGCAGTACTGCACAAGCGCTGCGGGCGGCGACGGCGCGGTGCGTGAAGTCTGCGGCCTGCTGCTGTTCGCGAATGCGCTGGTCGCCGCTGCAACCGATGGTCAGGACGAAACGCGCGCGTGAGCGATCGCCGCATCTGGTGGATAGCGATTGCGCTCGCGCTGATTGCCGGAACCACTCAGTGGCTGCTGTGGCTGCGGCGCGAGTCGCCTGTGGAACCGTTCATTGGTCCGCCGCGGTCCGACTACGACATCACGAATTTCAGCATGAGCGCACTTGACGCCAAAGGCGCATTGTCGTTTACCGTGCGCGCGCCGCGCGCCGCGCGCAATACCGGGCAGGGCACCTTCGACATCGAAGCACCGCGATTTGTACTGCGCGATGCGGAAGGGGTCGACTGGAATGTGCGTGCGAAGCGCGGCTGGGTGCGAGCCGACGGGCGGGAACTAAGGCTCGTCGGCGACGTCAAGATGGAGCGGCGCACGCCCGTACCCGCTGATGCAATCGTGCTCCGCAGCGAGCGCATTCACGCGCAGCTCGACCCCAACATCCTCACCTCGACGCTTGCGGTCACGATCGAACGGCCGGGTTCTATACTCTCGGGCATCGGCCTCCATGTCGATATCGACCGCAAGCGATTAATTCTCAAGGATCAGGTTCATGGCCGTTTCGATGCGCGCACGCGCTAGCCGCGCTCTCGCCACTCTTGTTCTGCTGATGCTGGCGCTTCCGGCATTCGCGCTCAAGAGCGATCGCCAGCAGTTGCTCAATGTCGACGCCGACAAGCTCGACGCTGGCCTCGACGACAATCGGGCGGTGCTCGAGGGCAATGTGCGGATCACCCAGGGCACGCTGGTGATCGAGGCCGCGACCGCCACGCTGACGCAGGGCGAACAGCAGGAAACCTCGCGAGTGCTGCTGACCGGTTCGCCCGTAACGCTTGAACAGGATCTCGATGACGGTGGCCGCCTCAAGGCGCGCGCCAACAGGGTCGACTACGACGTTGCTGGCGAGACCATCGTGCTGACGGGCGCGGCCAACGTCAGCCAGCCGCGCGGGGACCTGTCCGGCGAGACGATCGTCTACAACACCGTTACCGGCAAGCTCAACGCGACCGCATCCGCCGGTGGGCGCGTGCATCTCAAGGTGCAGCCGAAGACGGCACCGGCCGCGACGGCGCCGACTCCCTGATGCTGATCGCAGATGCTGCTCGTCTGATGCTGCTCGTCTGATGTTGATCGCAGAGGGTCTGCAAAAGCGCTATCGCGCGCGCAACGTCGTTCGCGATTTCTCCTTCCGGCTTGCGCCTGGCGAAGTGGTCGGCTTGCTGGGCCCCAACGGCGCGGGCAAGACCACCTGTTTCTACATGATCGTGGGCCTGGTGCCTGCGGACGCAGGCGCGATTCGCATCGATCAGCACGATGTGACATCGCTGCCGATGCACGCACGCGCGCGGCTTGGAGTCGGTTATCTGCCGCAGGAACCGTCCATTTTCCGCCGTTTGACCGTCTCGGAAAACGTGATGGCGATCCTCGAACTGCGCAAGGATCTCGACCGGGCGGCGCGCCAGAACGAATTGCTGGAATTGCTCGAGGAACTTCAGGTCGCGCATCTCGCAGACGCGCCCGGTATCAGCCTGTCGGGCGGCGAGCGGCGGCGCGTGGAAATCGCGCGTGCTTTGGCGGCACGTCCGCGTTTCATGCTGCTCGACGAGCCGTTTGCCGGCGTCGATCCGATTTCGGTCAACGAAATCCAGCGCATCGTGCGGCACCTCAAGCAACGTGGCATCGGCGTGCTCATCACCGACCACAACGTTCGCGAAACCCTCGACATCTGCGACCGTGCCTACATTCTCAACGACGGCGCGGTGCTCGCCGAGGGCCTGCCCGCCGACCTGCTCCGCCACCCGCAGGTACGCGAGGTCTACCTCGGCCATCATTTCGAGTTGTAGTGGCTCGTTGTCCGAGTGACGCCACTAGAAACCGCTATTGCCGAGCAGTGCCATGCGCCGCCGCTCTACATGACGCAAACGTCGAAAAGCACCCGGACATCGTCCGGCTCCCGACGTTTCCGCGGTTTTTCGAGTTGAAACTCTCGCTTCGAATCGGACTTGGAAGTTCCTGCAGTCAGGCTGGCATAGCCGACCTGACCTAATGTGGCCTTGCGCG
>JBKJND010000363.1:0-2980 GCA_046596095.1 Ahniellaceae bacterium
GCGTTACGACGTGAGCGGTCGAACTGCGCTTCGCCCACCGACGTGTCGATCGATTCACCGCCTTCGCGTTGCCATTGGGTGCCGACTACGAACTCTCCGAACGCGGTGTGCGTTGTCGACGCCTGCCAGTCCAGGCTGGTGCGGCGCGAACTGAACAGCGAAAAGAATGCTGGCGTGTCGAGACGATCGTAAGCGTAGCCAATCGTTGCCGCATGGCTCCACGCGTTGCCGAGAGATCCATTCCACGAAGCACCTCCCGAAACCGTCCGCACCGCACTCT
This sequence comes from Ahniellaceae bacterium, assembly GCA_046596095.1. Lineage (GTDB taxonomy): Bacteria > Pseudomonadota > Gammaproteobacteria > Xanthomonadales > Ahniellaceae > JBBQNY01. The sequence continues at coordinate 281 of JBKJND010000363.1, forward strand.
CACCTTGATCGAACTCGACATCGCTATCGGTCGCGATCAAGGTGGCGCCCCATCGCTGATCGGCGAAGCTGCGCGTGCCTCGCAGAGATACATGTCGATTGCGATAGCCGTCCCGGTCCGGATCGAAACCAAACGATCCCGGCAACTGCGCGGAGATGCCATCGATGTCGATGACACCGGCAGTGGCGCCGAATCCGCCATTGGCGTCTCCGAAACCGGAGCCGGCATGGGCTTCGCCGTGGCCCAGCGACCCGCCGCGCACCGCAGCCGTCATGCCTTCTGGCGTGCGCGTGAAAATCTGGATAACGCCGCCGATCGCATCCGATCCCCACCATGCGGCGCGCGGTCCGCGCACGATCTCGATACGTTCGATCTGCGCGAGCGGCAGGTGCGCGAAGTCGAAACCGCCCTGGACGCTGGACGCGACGCGCACGCCATCGATCAACACCAGCACGTGATTGGAATTGGTGCCGCGCAGGAACACCGACGTGCTCTGGCCGGGGCCGCCCGTGCGCGCAAGGTCGACACCCGCCTCGCGACGCAGCAGTTCGAGCACGTCGCGCGCTTGCGTGCGCTCGATCTCGGCGCGTTCGATCACGGTGGCATGAGCGAGCGTGTCATCGATGGTCTGGGCGCGCCTGGCCGCAGTGACGGTCACGGTCGGCTGCTCGGGCAGAGGTGTTTCCTGCGCGCTGAGGGACAAAGGCAAAGCAAAGATCGCGGCCAATGCCGCGAGCTTGATGTTCGTGGTGGTTTGCATGATTTCTCCGTAGTGCACACCCGCAAAGCACGGTGCGTGACGGAAAAGCTGCGATCGTCGGCGTTGAAAAAACGCGGCCGAAGACCGCGTTGCCCGCCGCAACGCATCCGGCGATCGGCCGCGGAAGGGCTCGATCGATGCCAGGCCGGTCTCCGGGCTCATCGGCAACCAAGGTCAGGAAGCAAGACCTTGCATTGATCGCTTCGCCTTCCCGCAGAGAACTCCGCAGTGGCAGCATGAAGCGATTTGACCGATTTACCGTTGCGGGGGCAGCGCCGGTATTGCACCGGCTTCCCGTTTCACCCGCGCGCGTCAACGCGCGGACACCTGACGCGAACGAGTGTACGGACTCGACGCAAACACGGCAACGTCGCTCCCACAAGATACTGAGCAGGCCGCTAAATAGTGCGCAGCAGGCAGGCGTAAGGCGGGCACTTCCCGCCATCACCGGCGGCTGTGGCGGGCAGTGTCCGCCCTGCAGCTACGCACTCTTCGGTGTTCTCCTCAGTAGTTCGAGTGCGATCGAGTTGCCTGCCCACGCAGTGCTACTCGTTTTCGCGGCGCACGCGCACGCTGGCGTCGCCGTCGTCGTCTATCGATACATTGATGACGATCGGGCGGCAGCAGACGGCGCAGTCTTCGATCAGTTCAACGTCGCCTGCGGACGTGTCGAAAGCGCTCTCGAAACTCTCGCCGCAGTGCGGGCAATCGATGCGCAACCAGTCGATCATGCGGCGGACTCCGACAACGTCGCCGCGATGCGCGGTTTCCGGCGCGGGGCAACGGGCAGGAACAACTCCAGCGCATCGTTGAGAAAATTGCGGCCTTGCGCGGAGGGTGTCACGTGCGTCGGCGTCACGTCCAGCCAGCCGCGCGCGGAACCGCGCGTGAGTGCTTGCGCAATCGTGCTGCGATCCAGGCCCGTGCGGTCCTCGAATGCTTGCAGTGCAAAGCCCTCGTGCAGACGCAGGGCGTTGAGCGCGTAGTCGAACGGAATCTCGGCAGCGCTCAGCAACTGAACTCCGCCGATGCGGCCCGGAGTTCCGTGCTGAGCGAGGTACGCGCGCGGCTGCTTGAGTTTCCAGCGTCGCTCGATACCGGTATCGAGATGCGAGCGCTTCGCGTGCGCGCCAGCACCGATGCCGAGATAATCGCCATAGCGCCAGTAGTTGAGATTGTGTCGGCACTCGCGATCTGTCCGGGCATAGGCAGACACTTCGTAGTGTGCGAATCCTGCCTCCGACAAACGCGCCTGGCACGCCTCCTGCATATCCCACGCGCGATCGTGATCCGGCAGGGCCGGGGGCCGCGCCGCGAAGACCGTGTTGGGTTCGATGGTGAGCTGATAGTGCGAGACGTGCGTGGGCTCGAACGCGAGCGCGCGCTCGATGTCCTCGCACGCGGCCTGTTCGTCCTGGCCGGGGAGCCCGAACATGAGATCGATATTGAAGTTGTCGAATCCCGCGGAGCGCGCCGCGATCACGGCGAGCGACGCCTGGCGCGCATCGTGGATGCGGCCGAGCCGAGCAAGCGCAGCATCATCGAAGGTCTGTACGCCGAGGCTCAGGCGATTGACGCCGGCGTGCCGGTACGCCTCGAAGCGATCGTGTTCGACCGTGCCGGGATTTGCCTCAAGCGTGATTTCGCAATCGCTCGCAATTCGCAGGCGTTGCCGCACGCCGTCGAGGATGCGTGCGATCGCAGCGCCCGGCATGAGGCTCGGCGTGCCGCCGCCGAAGAAAATGCTGCCGAGTTCCCGTGGTTCAGGGGTCGCCTCGAGATCCGCGTCGAGATCGGCGATCAACGCCTCCACGTACGCGTTGATCGGCAATTCTTCGGGGGCGGTGTGCGAATTGAAATCGCAGTACGGACATTTGCGCACGCACCACGGGATGTGTACGTACAGCGCTAGCGGCGGCAAACCCGAGGGTGATCGCGAT
>JBKJND010000393.1:0-7794 GCA_046596095.1 Ahniellaceae bacterium
GTCTACCGCACTCGAACGCTGCGCGTGCGGTACACCCATTGCCCCGGCAGACACACGGCGCCAGGGTTACGGGGTCTGGGCGGGGTTTCGGACCTGAGCGCCACCTACAAGGAATACCGACATAAATTGATGCGCCTAGAAGTGCGCATAATACATATTATGTAACTATCACAACAAGTCGGGAAGAGTGACGCCCGGCAAAACGCATCATACCGTTTCGAGACATGTGCCCTATTTGATTGAATATCCTAACGATCTGTCCGTTCGTTTGACTGCAATCAGTCAGGCCGGTCGCGTTGGTACGCGTATCGCCGCATCAGCGTCAGGGTCGAACTGTCGTGACACGCGGGCTCGTCCGGCACGGACCCCGCAAATTCATCAGCGATACGGTTCGCCAGCGTCTTGCCGAGTTCCACGCCCCACTGGTCGAACGGATCGATGTTCCAGATCGCGGCTTGCACGAACACGCTGTGTTCGTAGAGCGCGACCATCGCGCCCAGACTGTGCGGCGTCAGACGTTGGGCCAGGATCGTGCTGCTGGGACGGTTGCCTTCGAACGTGCGATGTGGAATCAGAGCCGCCGCAACTTTCTCCGTCGCCAATTCTTCTGCGGTCTTGCCAAAAGCCAGGGCTTCGCCTTGTGCAAACAAGTTGGCCATCAGCAGATCGTGCTGAACACCGTCGCTGTCGAGCGGCTGGCAAAAGCCAATGAAGTCGCACGGCACTAGGCGCGTGCCTTGATGGATCATCTGATAGAACGAGTGCTGTCCGTTCGTCCCCGGTTCGCCCCAGTAGACGGGCCCGGTTTCGTGGTCGACCGACTCACCGTCAACCGTAACGCGCTTGCCGCAGCTCTCCATAGTGAGCTGCTGGAGGTAAGCCGGAAAGCGCTTGAGGTAGTGCGCGTACGGCAACACCGCAACCGTGGCGGCACCGAGAAAATTGTTGTTCCAGAGCGCCAGCAGCCCCATCAGCACCGGCAGATTGCGGGCAAAGGGAGTGTCGCGAAAATGTTCGTCCATGTCGCGGAAGCCGCCCAGCATCTCGCGGAAGCGCTCAGGTCCGATCGCGATCATGGTCGACAGCCCGATCGCAGACGTCATCGAGTAGCGCCCGCCCACCCAGTCCCAGAAGCCGAACATGTTGTCGGTGTCGATGCCGAACTCGCGCGCAGCGCAGGCATTGGTAGATACGGCAACAAAATGCCGCGCGACTGCGGACGGATCGAGCAAATCGGCGAGGCACCACTCGCGCGCGGCGCGGGCATTGGTCAAGGTCTCGGTGGTGGTGAAGGTCTTGGAACAGACGATAAAAAGTGTCTCGGCAGGATCGAGGTCGCGCAGAGCCTCGCCGAGATCGGCGCCGTCGACGTTGGAGACGAATCGAAACGTGAGTTCGCGCTGGCCATAGTGGCGCAAGGCCTCGTAGGCCATCACCGGGCCGAGATCGGACCCGCCGATACCGATGTTGACCACGTTGCGTATCGGCTTGCCGGTGTGACCGAGCCAGGAACCGTCGCGCACGCTTGCGGCAAACGACGCCATGCGCGAGAGCACTGCGTGCACCTCTGGAACGACATTGACGCCGTCGACTTCGATCGAGTCCCCTGCCCGCGCGCGCAGCGCCACGTGCAGTGCGGGACGGTCTTCGGTGCGATTGACTCGCTTCCCCAGGAACATCGCCTCGACGCGCGCCGACACGCCGCAGACCTCTGCCAGCTCAATGAGCAGGCGCAAGGTCTCGTCCCCTACCCTTTGCTTCGAATAGTCGAAATACAACCCTGCCGCTTCGGCGGTGAGTTTTTCGCCGCGCTGCGGGTCTGCCGCGAAGAGATCGCGCAGATTTGCATTCACAAAAACCTGCGCGTACTGAGACAGCGCGCGCCACTCCGGTAGTGATGTGAGCTTTCCACTACTTTGCCGATCCGCCGAATTGAACATGCTCACCCGAAATTCGTTGAACGCGGTCGCAAGCAACGCAGGCCGCAGCCGCTGGACTTGGGATCTTATCCCGCGTTTAATCATTGCGCTGTCGGACTAGAATCAACAGATACAGCGGTTGGTACAAGGATATTGCCGCCCGATGCTGGAGATGGGCTCATGACAGGGACCGATGACCTGACGCTGGCGGAAGCTTTGGTGGAGCTGGCGGAACTGCGTGCGGCATTGACGTTGTCCCGTGGGCGCCGACAGCGCCCTGGCAATATCGTCAGCGCGCGCGCAACCGGAAGCGCTCCCGATAGTCGGCCGGCGTGAGCGTGGTCGAACGTTTGAACAGCTTGCGGAAGCTCGACACATCGGTGTAACCGCAGCGCTCGACCACCTCGTCGAAAGTGAGCTGGGTCGCTTCGAGCAATGCCTTCGCGCGTTCGACTCGCAAGCGCTGGATGTGCGCGCTCGGACCCATGCCGTAATGCGAGTGAAAGTGCCGGAGCAGACTGCGCTCGCTGGTGCCGCAATGTTCGGCCAATCGCGCGACGCTGATCTCGCCATGCAACTCCCGTTGCAGCATGTCCTCGGCTTTCTCGGCCAGTGACGTACGCGGCTGATCGATAAGCGCCTGGCTCACATAGGGGGCCTGACTTTGACGCTCGGCATCGATCAGCAGCAAGCGACTGGTCTGCTGCGCGAGTTCCTCCCCGCCCGCCTTGGCGATCAGTCGCATCACCAGACCCATGATCGCGGTCGCGGCGCCGGTCGTTGCGATTTCGTGATCCTCAATGAGCATCGCGTCCGGCTCGAGCCGCACGGCCGGGAAATAGTGACGGAAGGCGCCAGCCAACCACCAACTCGTGGTCGCGCGGCGCCCGTCGAGCAAGCCCGTTCCGGCCAGCAGGAAAGTGCCGCTGCAACACGCCGCGAGCCGCACTCCACGCAAGTGCAACTTGCGCAGCAGATCGATCTCGGGACGCAGCAGTTCGAGGCGTTCGAACAACGCGCGTGGTTCGCGGTGCATGAGTCCCGGTACGAGCACGATGTCGAGGTCTTCGGGCGGCGCCACGAGTCCCGCGACCACCAGCCCGGTCGAAGTCGTGACCTGCTGGTTGCCCCGCGCCGAGAACACGATGGTTTCAAGGCGCGGTGCACCGAGCGGGTCGCGGATCTCCGCGACCAGCTGCGCGACGTGAAGTGCATCGCTCACCGAGGCAATACTCGACATCATGCAGCCGTCGATCGCCATGATCCCGAGCTTGAGCGAGACCTCAGCCACCGACGTAGATCGCGCCGGTGCGTTCTGAGAGTAGGTCGATCAGGATCTGCGGCGCCGCAAGTGCAGGCTTGCCGTTGCCCGGCTCACCGCACGCGAGCAGTTGCACCCGGTCCGGATGCCCGGCCGGCAACTCGGTCACAGACGGCGCCAGCAGTTCGGGCCGACCCAGATTGTCTCGCGTCACCAGCCAGACGCCTTGCGGAATGGGTTTGTCGTTCGCGCATCGACGCGCGGGACTGAACATTTCCACGTCCTGCCCTTCGTGCGGCAGCAATCGCCAGTGTTGGGAATTCTGGTCGAGTGTCGCGGTGTACTGGCCGTCCATGAACACTGGTTCGAAAGCTGCCGGTGCGTCCGTGCGCTGGGTTGCGAGGGTGTACGCCCCGGTGCACAGGGCAAGTGCGACCGCGCCGCCGATGAGGCGAAAACTGGAACGAAAATTGAAGGTGCGGGGGTTCATGACGCTTCTCCTGGCAAAGAGCCTTGCGGCCCGGTGTGGAGAGCTTCGCGTGTCGAAGCGTCCGACAAGAGTGGCGGATACGCAATTCTAATGGCCAAAAGCGCCACTACGCTGGATGACTGCGATCCAGCGCCAGCAGTATGAAATAACATAACGTACTTCACGGTCGCCATTGGCCGTTTTGCAGAGAGAATCCATGACATCGTTTCCGCTCCGACGCGCCTCACTATTGGCTGCGATTTCGCTGGCCTTTGGACAGGCCTGGAGTGCGCCCGCCGCGCTCGATGCCGATCCTCGTCACGCGGATCTGACGAAACTCGACGAGATCGTCGTGACGGCTACCCCGCTACGCAGTACGGCCGAAGAGCTTTCGGATCCAGTCGAAGTACTCGCTGGCGAGCGCCTCGATGAGGACAAGGCCGCGACACTGGGCGAAACCGTAAGTGGATTGCCGGGCGTGCAGAGTTCCTACTTCGGACCGGGCGTCGGGCGTCCGATCATTCGCGGACTCGATGGACCGCGCGTGGGGGTGCTCGCCGGCGGCCTCAGCACGCAGGACGTGTCGACCGTAAGCCAGGACCACAACGTCACCAGCGAACCGTTTCTGGCCGACCAGATCGAAGTGCTGAAGGGTCCTTCGACCCTCCTCTACGGATCGGGCGCAATCGGTGGCATCGTCAATGTCGTGGATGGGCGCATTCCGGAAGTCGCGCCAGACGACGAATTTTCCGGTCGTAGTGAAGTGCGTTTCGACAGCGTTTCCGACGGTTTCACCGGGCTGTTGCGTGCCGATGGCGGCAACGAACATTTTGCGCTGCATTTCGACGGCGTATATCGCGACAACGATGACTACGGGATTCCCGATGGCGAACTGCTCAATAGTTTTATCGAGACGCGCACTGGTGCGCTGGGCGCGTCGCTGCTTGGCGACTGGGGGTTCTTGGGTTTCGCAGCGTCGCGCTATCTGAACACCTACGGCAATCCGGGTGAGCCAGGCGATCCTGCTGCGGGAGAGCCCGGTGTCTTTCTCGACATCGCGCAGAACCGGTTCGATCTGAAAGGCGGACTCACCCAGCCTTTCGGGTACTTCAGCGGCGCACGCTTTGATGTCGCCCGCAGCGATTACCAGCACACTGAATTCGAGGGAGAGGAAGTCGGCACAGTCTTCATCAACGACAGCACTGAGGGCCGCTTTGAGTTGACGCATCTGCCGCTTGGCGGCTGGCAAGGCGCGATTGGCTTGCAATTCGCGGATCGCGAGTTTGAAGCCATCGGCGAGGAAGCTTTTGTGCCCAAGACCGCAACGCAGGCGCTCGGCTTGTTTGTAGTCGAGCAACAGCGCTGGGATCGCTTCCAGCTTGACCTCGGCGCGCGGATCGACGACGTTGAAAGCGATCCGGTCAACGCAGCCACGCGGAGCTTCAATCCCCTGAGCCTGTCGGCCGGTGCCATCTGGCGCTTCGACTCTGCTTGGCATCTGCGCTTCAATCTCGACCGGGCACAGCGCGCGCCCGCCGAAGAGGAGCTTTTTGCCGATGGTCCGCACATTGCCACCGCGTCGTTTGAAATTGGCGATGCGGAGCTTTCGGAAGAGACCGCGAACCAGGCGGAAATCGGCGTGCATTTCCACAGCGCGAGCGTGGAAGCGAAACTCTCTGCCTACTACAACCGCTTCGATGACTACATCTTTCTCATCGACACCAGCGAGGTGGAAGGCGATTTGCCGGTGCGTCAATGGACGCAGAACGATGCGCGCTTCCGGGGCATCGAAGGCGAAGTGCTGTGGCATGTCGCCGACAATGCTGCGGGCGCTTTCGATCTGCGCGTTTTTGGCGACACGGTGCGCGCAACATTGACCGACGGCGGCGGCAACGTTCCGCGCATCGTGCCCTCGCGGCTCGGCGCAGATTTGCGCTGGAAGTCCGATGCATGGCGAGCTTCGCTAGGAGCGGTGCGCTTCGCCGAACAAGACGACATTGCCGCCAACGAAACCCCCACTGACGGCTACACGCTGGTCGATGCGCACGTGGCGTATCACGTGGATTCGGCGAACTTCGCCTGGGAAGTCTTCGCTGATGCGACCAACCTCACCGATCGCGAAGCGCGCGTGCACACTTCGTTCCTCAAGGATCGCGTGCTGCTACCAGGTCGTGGCTTGTCTCTCGGCGTGCGAGCCTATTTCTGACGGCGGGTCAGTGATAGCCCGCGTCGGCAGCGACCTTGCCGCGGAAAACGCGATAGGACCAGAACGTGTAGCCGAGGATCGCCGGCAGCAGCACGACGAGGCCGACGAGGACAAAACCTTGCGACGACGGCGGCGACGCGGCGTCCCAGATCGAGAGCGACGGCGGCACGATGTTGGGCCAGATGCCGATCACGAGGCCTGCAAATCCGAGCGCGAAAAACCCAAGTGCGAGCAGGAATGGGGCAGCGTCGCGGCCCTCGTGCATCGACGCGCGCCACAGCGCCACTGCGTTCGCTACCGCAAGCAATGGCACCGGTGAGAGCCACCAGAAATTGCCGCTGTCGAACCAGCGCGCCATGATTTTCGAATCGAGAAATGGCAACCACGCACTGACCAGTCCCATGAACGCAACGACCACAAACACCAGCGGTCGCGCGAGCGTGCGCGCGATGAGCTGCATGCGCCCTTCAGTTTTAAGGATGAGCCAGGTGCTGCCGAGCAGCGCGTAACCGAAGAGAACTGCGACGCCGGTCAGCATCGAAAACGGACTGAACCAACCGAACGCGCCGCCGAGATATTTGCCTTCCGTGAGCGGCATGCCTTCGACCAGCGCGCCGAGAATCGTGCCTTGCGCGAACGCGGCAAACATCGAACCGAGCGCAAACGCAGCGCCCCAGAATCGCTTGGCGAATCCGCCCGCCTTAAAGCGGAACTCGAATGCCACTCCCCGGAACACCAGCGCGATGAGCATCAGCAACACCGGCAGATACAGCGCTGACAGGATCAGCGCATACGCTTTGGGAAATGCCGCGAGGAGCCCTGCCCCACCCAGCACCAGCCAAGTCTCGTTGCCGTCCCAGATCGGCGCGGCGGTATTCATCATGTGATCGAGTTGCGCATCAGCTTCGGCAAATGGCGCAAGGATGCCGAGCCCGAGCACGAAGCCATCGAGCAGCACGTACATCAGCACGCCGAACCCGATCACTCCAAACCACACCACTGGCAACAGGTATTCCAGGGTCATGCGCCGCTCCCGAGCTTTTCGTCGGTGGCGGAAAGCGGACGTGCAGGGGTCTTGTCTCCGTGGTCTGTGTCGGGCGCTGGCTCGTGCGGCTGCGGGCCTTTGCGGATCAGCGCCAGGATGTACCAGATGCCCGCGCCAAACACGACTGCGTAGACCAGCGCGAAACTTATGAGCGATGTCCACACACTACCGACGTCGACTGCGCTGACCGCGTCTGCCGTGCGGAGCAGGCCATAGATTACCCACGGCTGACGACCAATCTCGACTACGTACCAGCCGGAAAGCAGCGCGATGAATCCCGCCGGCAGCATGCATTGCCAGCCGCGCAGAAGCCACCGGGACTCGAAGAGTCGCTGGCGACGCCACGCGAACATCGACAACGCCGTCAACACCAACATGAGGAGGCCCAAACCCACCATCACGCGGAACGCAAAAAACACCGGCGCGACAGGCGGGCGATCTTCGGGTGGGACCGAAGTGAGCGGCGCAATTTCGCCATCGAGCGACCACGTAAGCACAAGGCTGCCAAGTCGCGGAATCGCAATCTCGTAATCGTTGCGCTCCGCCGCCTCGTTCGGAATCGCAAACAACACCAGCGGCACGCCCTTGCCCTCACCTTCACTGCGCCAGTGCGCTTCCATGGCCGCCAGTTTGATCGGCTGATACTGGCGCACGTTGTGCCCATGCAGATCGCCGACCAGGATCTGGGCGGGCACTGCAATCGCCGCAAACAGTACGGCAAGTTTTAGCATCGCGCGAGCGGCCGGCACATGCTCGCCGCGCAGCAGGTAACGCGCGCTCACGCCCCCAATCACAAAACAGGTCGTGATAAACGCCGCGATCACCATGTGCGAAAGGCGATACGGAAACGAAGGGTTGAATACGATTTGCCACCAGTTGGCGGCTTCGAATACA
>JBKJND010000002.1:0-4543 GCA_046596095.1 Ahniellaceae bacterium
GTTGTCGACGATTCGCTTGGCGAGGCCTTCGGCGAGCGCGGTCTTGCCGACACCCGCCTCACCGACGTACAGGGGATTGTTCTTGCGGCGACGGCACAGCACCTGGATGGTGCGCTCGACTTCATCGGCGCGCCCGATCAGTGGATCGATCTTGCCTTGCTTTGCAAGCTCGTTGAGGTTGGACGCGAACTCGGCGAGCGGATTGCTCTTGCCCTCCTCCGCGGTCTCGGCGTTGGGGTTTTGCGGAGAAGGTGCTTCGTTGCCGCCGTCATGGCCCAGTTTGCCGACGCCGTGCGAGATGAAGTTGACGATGTCGAGCCGACCGACCTCTTGCTGGCCGAGAAAAAACACGGCGTGCGAGTCCTTCTCGCCGAAGATCGCAACCAGCACGTTGGCGCCGGTCACTTCTTTGCGACCAGAGGATTGCACGTGGTACACGGCACGTTGCAGCACGCGCTGAAACCCGAGCGTAGGCTGGGTATCGCGATCGTCGCGCACTGGCAGCACCGGCACCGATTCGCGGATCACCGTGCGCAGTTCTTCGGCGAGTTTGGGCAACAGCGCCCCGCTGACTCGCAGCGCTTCGACCGCAGAAGGGTTGTCCAGCAGCGCGAGCAGCAGGTGCTCCACCGTCATGAACTCGTGACGCGCATCGCGCGCCTCGCGGTAGCACTGGCCAATGGTGTGTTCGAGATCTTTGCTGAACATGTCTACTCCGACAGCCTCAGTACTTTTCCATGACGCACAGCAAAGGATGTTGGTTGCTGCGTGAAAATTCGTTGACTTGCGTCACCTTGGTTTCGGCCACCTCGCGCGTGAACAAGCCGCACATGCCCTTGCCCTTGGTGTGAACGTGCAGCATTACCTGCGTCGCCTGTCCGTTGCTCATGGTGAAAAATCGTTGCAGTACATCGACCACGAATTCCATGGGGGTGTAATCATCGTTCAACAACACCACCTGGTACATCGGCGGCTTTGCCATGACGGGCTCGACCGCTTCGATTACGGTGCCGGTCTCACGCGCCGGCGTTTGTTTCTCGGTGGACATGATGCGCTGAGAATCGTTCCTTTAGTCGATGGAAAGTATAAGTCGCAAGCGGCTGTTCAACGTCGTTCGTTCACCTCGCGCTGGACTGCGCGCAGCGGCGCCGCCAAACTCCGCGACCGCCCAAAGAATCGGCGACCCATTACTGGGGGCAATCCCCGCAAGGACAATGCCATGGTCAAGACGCTCGCTGCAGGATTGCCGATGCGATTCGCGGCGCTCTTCGCGGCGTTGCTCGCATGTGCGCACGTATCGGCCCAGACCGCCGTCGACAAAAAGCTCGGCAAGACCCTGGCCGAGCAGAAACTCGAGTTCGAAGTGGACGCCGAAGGCGACTACAAACTGACGTTCGACGTGGGTTCCGGCCGGACGCAGGTGGTGTGGGTGCGCTCCGGCGCCAGCGCGTACGGAGATCTCGGAGTGCGCGAAATCCTGTCGATAGGCAGCCTGGCGCCAAGTGGTGTGTTACCGCCTGCGCTGGCCGATCGGTTGCTGCAGACCAATCCTCAAAGCAAGCTGGGCGCATGGGCAAGAACCGCGGAACACGCGGTGTTCATCGCACGCGTACCGGCCGACATGGATGGCAGGCAACTCGCCTCGGCGTTAGAGCTGGTTGCGCGCAGCGTCGACGAAGTCGTGCGCGAACTCGGCGCGGCGGACGCGTTTTGAGGCAGCCAACCGTGACGCGCACGCATGCGCCAATCGCGCGCACAGGATCGGCAATCGTCACGGAGCCCTCCGTGTGGCGCCCTCGCGTGACGGTGGCGTGTGTGATCGAGCGCGACGGTGCCTATTTGCTGGTCGAAGAAGCCATTCATGGCCAGAAGCTGGTCAATCAGCCGGCCGGACACCTTGAGCCCGGTGAATCGCTGATCGAGGCGGCGGTGCGTGAAACGCGCGAGGAAACCGGCTGGCGCGCAAGGCTCACCGGTCTGATCGGCGTCTATCAGTGGGTGAGCCCGAACAGTCGCGAGCAATACGTCCGATTCGCATTTGCCGCAGTTGTCGAGACGCATGACGAAGCGCAGGCGCTGGATGCCGGAATCCTGCGTGCATTGTGGCTCCGTCCGAGCGAAATCGACGGCATCAACCACCGTCCGCGCAGTCCCATGGTGCTGCGTAACATCGAGGACGCGCAGCGCCGCACAATGCTGCCGCTTGACGCGCTTCACGCCTACCCGCTGGCCGGCTCGATCTAGTTCGCACTGGGTCAGGCACCGGTCATGATCATGGTGGGTCTGTCGGGCGGGGTCGATTCGTCGCTGGCGGCGGCGTTGCTGTCAGAGCGAGGCGCGCCCATCGCCGGCATGTTCATGCAGAACTGGGACGATGCCGCGAGCGGTGCCTGTCGTGCGGAAGACGATCGTCGCGATGCGGCCGCCGTGTGCGGCCTGCTGGGCATCGCCTTCCACGCACGCAACTTTGCGACCGAGTACTGGGACCGCGTGTTTGCGGATTTCCTGGCCGAGTATGCAGCCGGGCGTACTCCGAATCCCGACATCGCCTGCAATCGGGAGATCAAATTCAAGACCTTCCTCGAGCACGCGCAGGCGCTGGGTGCGACAAGGATTGCGACCGGGCATTACGCACGCGTCAATTCCCGCGACGGGCGCTGGCGGCTGCTGCGTGCCATCGACTCCGACAAGGATCAGACGTACTTCCTGCATGCGCTGGGGCAATCGCAACTTGCAGCCACCGAGTTTCCGCTGGGCGCGTTGCGCAAGGCCGAAGTGCGGACGATGGCGGCCGCGCGAGGATTGCCGACCGCACGCAAGAAGGATTCGACCGGCATCTGCTTTATAGAACCGGGGAATTTCCGCGCGTTCCTTGCGCAGCACCTGCCTTTGAGTGCGGGTCCCATCGAAGATCCTGAAGGATTGCTTGTGGGGGAGCATTCCGGCGCTGCGCTTTACACCCTGGGCCAACGCGAGGGCCTGGGTATCGGAGGTCGGCGTAATGCCACTGGCGATCCATGGTTCGTGGTCGGCAAAGACATGCCGCGCAATGCGGTGATCGTCGATCAGGGCGATTCGCCGCTGCTTTACGCGCGTCGCATGCGCGTGGGTCCGGTGCACTGGATCGCAGGCGCTGCGCCGCAGCTGCAATCCGTGACGGTGAAGGTGCGCTATCGGCAAGCCGATCAGGCATGCGTGCTGGTCGCAGACGAGGGCAATTCGTGGGTGGCGGAGTTTGCGCAGCCGCAGCGCGCAGTCGCGCCGGGTCAGGCAGCGGTGTTCTACTTGGATGACGAGTGTCTGGGCGGCGGGCCGATCCTCGCCACAGACGCGGCTTACGGAGGTCTAAATTGAGTCTTGCAGGACGGGCAATAGGAGTTGCGGGCGCACTCGCGGCAGCTCAGCAGGCCTTGCGCATCGCGCGCACGGGCGCTGCCGACGTCGGAGCTTCCGCGCACGTCATCGCTGCGACGCTGCGCATTGACGCGGCGTCGCCTGCCGACGTTTACGGCGGCGACCGCGAGCTTGCGCCGATGATGGAGAACCTCCGCAGCTTTCTCGCGAGCGACGAGCGCGACGGGACTCTGGTGCGCACCTTGATTGCGCTCATGCAGCTCGAACGCAGCTTCGCCGCGCGCGACGATCTGCGTGTGCAGGTGACAGAAGGCCTGCGCGGAGCACAGGCCTTCGTCGCACGGCCGGGTGGGGACATTGCCGACGCCGTGCCCCGTCTCGGCCAACTTTACGCCAGCACCATCAGCCAGCTTGTTCCGCGCATCATGATTCCGGGCGACCCGCAACTGCTCGCGCGCGACGAGGTGGTCACCGCAGTGCGTGCGCACCTGCTGGCCGCGCTGCGCGGTACGGTGCTCTGGCACCAGATGGGTGGCACGCGCTGGAATGTGTGGTTTTCGTGGCGCGCCATCGCCGCCGAATCCGAGCGCCTCGCCCGCAGCTGACCTGCTCTCCACCCCCTTCGGGGGAGGGGCTGGGGGAGAGGGTTCTATCGCGCCAAAGCCGTCAAGTCGCACTGCGAGTGCTGCCAGACTTCGCGCTGTAGAACCCTCATCCGGCGCTACGCGCCACCTTACTCGTGGCATCCTGCCACTCGCCCTGCGGGCCAGCTTCGCTGTTCGCAGCCGCTCCTGCGGCTGCGTGCTCCCGGAGGGAGAAGGGAAACAGCGTCGTGGTACGCGATAATGTCGCGCCTGGGATCACCCTCACGCCATCCACACCGAACAGGGGAACGCCGCAATGCTCGATTCTTTTGGGGTCCGCGACAGCTTCGAAGTCAACGGCAAGCGCTACGCGTTCGCGAGCCTCACCAAACTTGGCGCGCGTTTCGACGTCGCCCGCCTGCCCTACTCAATGAAGATCCTGCTGGAAAACCTGCTGCGCCACGAAGACGGCGTGTCGGTGACACGCGATCACATCGAAGCGATCGCCGAATGGGACGCACTGGCCGAACCCGATACCGAAATCGCGTTCATGCCCGCGCGGGTGGTGTTGCAGGACTTCACCGGCGTGCCCTGCGTGGTCGACC
>JBKJND010000033.1:0-7025 GCA_046596095.1 Ahniellaceae bacterium
ATGGCATCAGCGAGGAGATCCTCAACGTGCTCGCCGGTGCGCCGGAGCTGAAGGTGGCAGCCCGCACTTCGTCGTTCTCGTTCAAGGGCAAGGCGACGGAAGTGCCGGAGATCGCCCGCGCGCTCAAAGTGCGCATGGTGCTGGAGGGCAGCGTGCGCAAGCAGGGCGACCAGGTGCGCATCACCGCGCAGCTGATCGATGCCGACAGCGGCTTCCATCTCTGGTCAGAGACTTACGACCGCAAGCTCGAGGACATCTTCGCGATCCAGGACGAGATTGCTAACGCAATCGGTGACGCCCTCAAGATCAAGATCGCGGGCGCCGCGGGCCCCGCCGATGGCAACCCGAGCGGTACCAAGCACATCGAAGCCTACGACCTCTACCTGCGCGGCATGACGCTTTGGCACACGCGAAAGCCGGCGGCGCTCTGGGAGTCCATCGCATTGTTCGAGCAGGCTGTGGTGATCGACCCGGGTTATGCTCAGGGATATGCGGGCTTGGCGCTGGCGTACGCCATCATCGGCGATTACAGCAGTCGCCTTCCCTATGCGGAAACGCTGGCACGTGCGCACGACTACGCGGAGCGCGCGCTGGCGTTGGATCCTGCGCTCCCCGAAGCCTATGCGGCACTTTCGACCGTGGTGGGAAAGGAATCGCGTCGCGACACGGCGGCGGCGCTGCTTGATCGTGCCATCGCGCTGCGTCCCTCGTTTGCCACCGCGCACCAGTGGCGGGGCAACCTGTTGATGACCAACGGCGACCTCGCTGGAGGACTCGCTTCCCATGAGAAGGCCACCGAGCTCGATCCGCGCGCGCTGGTGATTTCCGAGAATCACACCATCGTGTTGCGGATGCTTGGCCGCGACGCCGACGCGAAGGCGCGTTGCCAGCGCACATTGGCGTTCGCGCCGAACTTTGGCCCCTGCCTCGGAGACGTTGCAATCACCGAGCTGCAGTTGGGAGACTTTGCCGCGGCGCGATCCACGCTGGAACGACTTGCGGCAGTCGACAACCCGAGCGCCACCGCGCAGGGGCGGGAGCTGATCGACGCTCTCGCGGGCCGCAGCGACCGCCACTCGCTGGCCCTGCGTTATGCCGCGCTTCCCTACAACAGCCGGTTTGACCCAGCCAGCGGCAATGTGATCGAGGGCTACGACATCCCGTCGGTACTCATGCTGCTCGGCGAACCCAAGCTTGCCCTCGACTATCTCGAAAAGCTCGCGGCGGAGGTCGGCGGAACCGCCGACTGGACCGTGATGTTCCCCCAGATGGACCCCATCCGCTGCGAGCCGCGCTTCGTCGCCGTGGTGAAGAAACTCAAGACCACCGATCCGCATTACGCCAGGGTCTGCCTGGGCAAGCGCTGACATGACATTCTTCGCCGAAATCAAAGCCGAAACGTGGTCCGCATGGTGCCTCTGGCTTTCCGCGCATGAATAGCGGCGCCGCGACTGAAATCGGGGTGCAGCCTGTGCGGCCGACCTTCGTCCGCTGGCGCATCCTCGCGTTGCTCGCGCTCGTCAGCTTCGTGTCGTACCTGCTGCGCGGCAATCTCTCGATTGCCGCGCCCACGATGATGGCCGAGTTGCGTCTCACCGAGATCCAGTGGGGCTGGGTGATGTCGGCGTTCCCGCTCGGCTATGCGCTGTTCCAGTTCCCGGGCGGCGTTTGGGGTGGCCGCATCGGCCCGCGCAAGGCGCTCGCGCTGATTGCCGTGGCGTGGGGCGTGCTGATCGCGGTCACCAGCCTGGTGCCCGGCGCCGGCGTGGCGTCGACGGCTACGATCCTCGGCTCGCTGATCGCGGTGCAATTCCTGGTGGGCGTGGCGCACGCGCCGGTATTCCCGGTGGTGGCGGCGAGCATCGAGCGCTGGTTCCCGGTGGGGCGGTGGGCCTTTCCGAACGGATTGACCAGCAGTGGATTGACCATCGGACTTGCGGTCACGGCATCGGCATTGCCGTGGCTGATGGGTGCTCATGGCTGGCGTGCGTCATTCCTCATGCTGGCTCCGTTCGGAATCGGAGCCGCTGCGCTGTGGTGGTGGTACGCGCGTGATCGACCATCGCAGCACGTGTCGACCAACGCGGCCGAAGTCGCGCTGATCTCCGCGGGGCGCGCTGAAGTCGCGGTCCTGGGTACGGTCGTAGTCGACCCGGAAGCGAAGCCGGCCTGGTTGCGGGTGCTCAAGAATCGCGACGCACTCTTGGTGACGCTGAGCTACGCCTGCATGAACTTCGTCTTCTACGTGGTTTTCAGCTGGGGCTTCTATTACCTGGTGAAGGTCCGTGGCTTCAGCGAACAAGACGCGGGCTTCCTCACGTCCGCGCAATGGCTCGCCGCCGGCGTCGGCGCGGCCCTCGGTGGCTGGGCCTGTGACCGGCTGTGCCGTCGCTTCGGGTTGCGATGGGGGTGCCGGTGGCCGATCGTCGTCGGCATGCTGGCATCGGCGGCGCTGCTGCTCGGTGTGGCGCTGCACCCGCGCGCCGAGGTCGCGGCGGTGCTCCTTGGACTCTGCTTCTTTTTCAACCAGACCACCGAAGGACCGTACTGGGCGACGGCGACGGCGGTTGGCGGGCGCCACGCGGGCGCGACGGGCGGCCTCATGAACACCGGCGCCAACCTCATGGGTTTCGCCAATGCGCTACTGCTGGCGGTGGTGGCCGATGCGTTCGGCTGGAGTACCGCGATCGCCATCGGCGCGGCCTTTGCCGTCGCGGGTGTGGTGCTGATCCTGCTGGTGCGCGCGGACCGGCAGGTCGACCAATCGGCGTGACGCGACCGTCCTCTCGGGGATCGCGGCGCTGCGTCTTTGCGTCCGGCATTCGCCGGCTCACCGCTGCCGGGCGGACCCGCGCTCCGGAGAACCCGCCGCGCACTACGGCGACGCGTAGCCTGGAACGTGCCAGGAAGCCGGACGCCGCGCGCGGCCGACCAAACCGCACCCCACGATGATCCACTTGAGCGAAGCAGGACGACCGATCACGCACTACGGAGTTGTGCCAAAGCGTGGCCTCCGAAGCAAGCGGTTCACCACTAATATTGTCGCTTACGTCACATCGGAAATATGGGGATGAATCTACCGCCGCGTCTCGTTATCGCTTGTTCGATCGTCGTGGTGAGCTTGTGCTCTGCAAATGCGCTCGCGCAATCCTCGCTATTCCGGTTCAACGACATGGATCTGCGCGACCCGCATATTTTCGTCAACTTTCTCGGCTGTCGCGACGTGACTGATGTCCCGCTCTCGGGATTCTCGGTCAACGGCGAAATCCAGAACAGCATTCAGAACGACGGCAATAGCGATGGCTATCTCGACCGCTCTACGGTCGTCGAGTTTCTGCCGCTGGACCAGAGCCTCGCGACCAACCTGTTCGACTCGGGCAGCGCGAACTGCACGGCGCCTCTCGCCTCGACCAGTTGCAGTCAGATCACCTCGTCGGCCATCGCGGGCGACGCGACGTTGTCGCCGAACACCACGTGTCTTGCGGCCATCGCAGGCACTTTGCGGCCTTATGCCCTGGCCCTCACAAGTTCGACCGCACCCTGCTTCGCTTCGCCGATCGGGACCGTCGTGCTCGACCTTGGCGGAATTCCCGCGCAGCTGACCGGCGCACAAATTGCCGCAACGTTCGTGGCCAATCCGGCAACCAGCCTCACCAATGGCGTGCTGCGCGGTTTCATTTCCGAAACCGACGCCAACAACACGATCATCCCCGCCGGCTTTCCACTCGTCGGCGGCATGCCGTTGTCATCGCTGTTGCCCGGCGGCAGCGGCAATTGTGCCTCGCACAGCGACAAGGACATCAAGGATGGCGTGACGGGCTGGTGGCTCTACCTCAACTTCACCGCGCCGCGCACCGCGCAATTCTTCGACAATTTCCTCGATGGATTCGCCAACGGCTTCGAGCCTTAGGCTAAGCGACTCGGAGCATGATCGGGGGGGCGATGTCTGCAGGCGACAAGGCAATGGGCGCGTGGGCCGCACTGCGCCAGCGCAAATTGGTTCAGTGGGCGCTCGCGTATGCCGCCGCGGCGTGGGTCTTGTTGCAGGTGCTCGGTCTGTCGGTCGACAGCTACGACTGGCCGGACTGGATCATGCGACTTGCAATCGGCGTGGCCGCGCTAGGCCTGCTTGTCACTCTCGTATTGGCATGGTTCCACGGCGAACGCGGACAGCAACGCGTTTCGGCGGCGGAACTCCTTATTCTCGCCTTGATGCTGTCGATCGGCGGCGGGCTGTTGTGGCGTTTCACGCCGCCCGCACGCGGGCCCGAGCCCACCGCGGGAACCCTCCCGGGCACCTCCACGGCCGCGAAAGCGACAAGCGCAGTCCTCCAGCCTGTCGGACGCAAATCCATTGCAGTGCTGCCCTTCGAAAATCTCAGCGAAGACAAGGCCAACGCCTATTTCGCCGATGGCATGCAGGATGAAATCATCACGCGCCTGGCGAAGATCGGCCAGCTCAAGGTCATCTCGCGGAGTTCCACCGAGCCTTACAAGACCAGGAAAGCGAACGCGTCCGAGATCGCGCGCGAACTCGGGGTTGCGAACCTCGTCGAAGGAAGCGTGCAAAAGGTGGGGAACCGCGTGCGCATCAACGTGCAGCTGATCGCGGCGCAGAGCGACGAGCACCTCTGGGCTGAACTTTACGACCGTGACCTCACCGACATCTTCGCGGTGCAAAGCGAGGTCGCAACCAACATCGCCCGAACCCTCGAGGCGACGCTGAGCGGCAGCGAACGGAAGGCCATCTCGGACAAGCCCACAGGCACGCCGGCTGCCTACGACGCCTACCTGCGCGGCCTCGACTTCGGCTCGCGGCCGGGACAGAACCCGAGGGATCAGAAAGCAGCGGCGCGTTTCTTCGCGGAGGCGGTGCGCCTCGATCCGAAGTTCGCCCGAGCATGGGCAGAACTATCGCAAGTCAACGCGGGCCTCGTGATCACCCGCATCGACGTGTCTTCGGCGCGTGAAGAAGCCTCGCGCATCGCCGCGGAAATCGCGACCCGGCTGGACCCGGATTCCGCGGAAACGCTGCTGGCGAACGCCTACTATCGCTACCAGGTTGTGCGCGACTACGACGGCGCCCGCGCGCTGTTCGAGCAGTTGCAGGCGGCGGTCCCGAGCAGCAGCGATGCCGCCCTCGCATTGGCCCGCATCGCTCGCCGGCAAGGTCGCTGGAAAGCGAGCCTGGAATTGTACGCGGAAGCCGCAAAGTTGAGTCCCCTCGACGCGCATCTCCTGATGGATCGCGCCTGGACCTATTCGATGCTGCGTGACCACGCGGGTACGTTGAAGATGATCGAAGGCGCGCTGGAGATCTCCCCGGCCGACCCGGACGTGATCGCAAACCTGGCGCTCTATTACCAGACTACCGGCAACCTACCAGCCGCGCGTGCGGCCCTCGAACGCATGCCGGCAGATAAACGTCGGGCGGTTGTTGGTTCGTGGATTTCCCTGCTCGCCTATGAGCGACGCTTCGCGGAAGCGGTGCGACTGCAGGAAAAGACTCTGGCGAATCTGCAGTGGACGCCGCAGAACGAAATGGGCGTGAGCTGGGGGTGGCTTGGCTGGCTGCGATCGCTGACTGGCGACGTGGAAGGCGCACACCTGGCCTACGTCCGTGGCAAGGCGGACCAGCAATTGCTGCAGCAGCAGCAGCCTCGCAACCAGTTCGTCGTGATCGAACTCGCGGCGTGCGAGGCTGGCCTCGGCAACAAGCAGGCGGCGTTGCGGGAGGCGGCAAGGGCAGTGGCGATGCTGCCGACCTCGCAGGACCCGGTATACGGTCCGGTCGCGGAACAGGGACTTGCGAGGATCGAGGCCATGGTGGGAGAGACAGACCGCGCGATCACTCGCATCGAGCGATTGCTGACCACGCCGTACGGTGCGTTTCCGCTGACGCAGGCAGAGTTGCGGCTGGATCCGGTGTGGGATCCGCTGCGCAAACATCCGCGCTTCAAGGCAATCGTCGAAGGTCCGGCGCCGCAAACAATTTATGAGTAAAGCGCCGCCGCGTATCGCCTGGTCACATGGCCACGAAACGAACCGACGGTCTGCCAGCACACCATGCGATTGCTAGAACACGGCAGGGCAATCAGCGCAATTTTCGTAGCGTATGCATGTCGTGCAGCTCCGGTTCGACCACAGCGGGAGCAGCGCCCGCGAATCAACCGGAATACTCTCGGGTCGCATGGACTGCAACGGAAATCGGCGCCGCCTCAGGCCAGTTTGCGGACCCACGCAACGTAGGCGTCTACCCACCCTTGCAGAAACTTGCGGTTGCGATCGTCCGCGATGCCGCCCTCTGAGGTGAAGTAACCCTCCTTGACGTGCACGTAAGCCTCGGGTTGCCCCAGCGTCGGCACGTCGAGATACGCGAGCACGTTGCGCAGGTGCTGCTGCGCGCACGCAGTGCCCTGTGCACCAATGGATGCGCCAATCACGCCAGCAGGCTTGCCCGCCCACGCGTTTTGCCCGTAGGGACGCGACGCGTGATCGAGCGCGTTCTTGAGCACACCCGGCATCGAGCGGTTGTACTCAGGCGTCACGAACAGCAGGCCTTGCGCTGCCGCGATTTCATTTTTCAGGCGCTTGACCGCGTCGGCGGGAGCGCCATCGTCGTCCTGGTTGTAGAGCGGCAGGTCGTCGATGCGCAACTGCTCGAACACGAAGTCAGCAGGCGCGAGTTTTGCCAGCCCGGTGGCGAGCTTGCGATTCATCGAATCCTTGCGCAGGCTGCCGACGACGACGGCGATCTTGTACTGGGTCATGGGGTAGCTCCTGGTGGGGTTGAGAGAAGGTTGCCGAGCAAGCTGGGCAGAGGCAGGGCAGCAGAGCAGAGCAATAGCAATCCGCAGATTTCGCAGTTTAAAACCGAGAAGAAGCGATTGAGAGCGGAATACAGCCTTCATGGTTGGGCCAGGTCGAGCCAGCTAACGAGCTGAGGCGCGCCGATCCAACCTCGAGAGCTTTAATCCGCTCTTATGCCTCTTCTTGGTTTCAATCCGCAGATTTCGCAGATTGAA
>JBKJND010000164.1:0-5421 GCA_046596095.1 Ahniellaceae bacterium
CGGCGATGGCGGCGGCGCACCTCGGCGTTACGCTCGACATCCACGCGGGCGGCGTCGACCTCCAGTTTCCGCACCACGAGAACGAGCTTGCGCAAAGCGAATGCGCGCATGGCGGCAGACCGCTGGCGCGATTCTGGCTGCACAACGGCATGCTGACTTTCGGCGGCGCGAAGATGTCGAAGTCGGTCGGCAACATCGAGAAAGTGCGCGATCTTGTCGCAAAGCATCCACCGGAAGCGCTGCGACTCGCGTTGCTGTCGGCGCACTACCGGCAACCGCTGGAATGGTCGGATGCGTTGATCGAGCAATCGGTGCGGACGCTGGATCGGCTTTACGGCACGCTGCGCGACCTCGGCGATATTGGCGCGGCAGATGATTCCGCATGTCCGATTCCTCTGGCGATCGAAGCGGCGCTGGACGACGATCTCAATACACCGTCGGCACTCGCCGAACTCGCTCGCATCGGTGCGCAGGCGCGACGCGCAGTTGACCCCAACGAGCGCGAGCGACTGCGTTCCGAGTTGCGTGGCGCAGGCAGCGCGCTCGGCTTGCTGCAACTGAGCCCGGCCGCCTGGTTCGAACGCGGCATGTCCAGCGATGACGATGCGCGCATCGGGTCGCTGATCGAAGCGCGCAACGCCGCCAAACGCACGCACGATTTCGGGCGCGCTGACGCAATTCGCGCCGATCTCCTGACCATGGGTGTGGTACTCGAAGACACGCCGCAGGGCGTCCGCTGGAAGCGCGCGTCGTGAGCGCGGTCGTCGATCCGCCCGAAGCAAGCGCGGCCGAAGCGCAGCAAGCCATCGTCGAGGAATTCGGCATGCTGAGCGACTGGTCCGAGCGCTATCAGTACCTCATCGACCTCGGCCGCCGGTTGCCGCCACTACCCGATGCGCTGCGCACCGAGGTGTACAAAGTCGATGGCTGCCAGTCGCAGGTGTGGATCGCGCCACACGGAGACGCGTCGCGTCTCGACTTCAGCGCGATGAGCGATTCCAGCATCGTGTCGGGCTTGATTGCGTTGTTGCTACGCGTCTATTCGGGCCGCGGCGCCGAAGAAATTCTCGCCACCGATCCGACCTTCGTCGCCGACCTCGGCCTGTCGCGCCACCTCTCGCCCACCCGCAGCAACGGTCTCCACGCGATGCTCACCCGCATCAAACACCACGCCGCTCACGCTCAACACAGCTGACGTTTTCCTGTTCGTAGTTCGAGCATGCGCGGCCTTCCATGCAGATCAGATCCATGGCGCCGCCCCAACCCCTCTCCCTCCGGGGAGGGGTTGGGGGAGAGGGATCGATCTTGCCGTGTGCTCGAAGAATTGCCCGCACCGTCAATAGCGCCGCGCCGGCGCTGCGCGCCACCTCGCTCTGCGCCCCGGCCCGGGCGTTCCGCTCGGCCCCTCAGCCGTGCGCACGCCGATGGCGCGCAAGCAGCACGTCTTCACCCCGGAGGGAGAAGGGAAATCTCGGCCGGCGAAGCAGGTTTTCGAACCTGCCTGCGCGGTTAACGAAGCTGCGTCAATCGCCCATCTGGCGTTGACGATGCTCCCAGCGTTCCTGCGCGTCGAGCGTGCGCTCGGCGGTCGGACGCGCTTCGAGTCGCTCGGTGCCAATCTCTTCACCGGTGTCGACGCAGTAGCCGTAGTCGCCTTCCTCGATGCGCTTCAAGCCTTCATCGATCTTGCTGATGAGCTTGCGATAGCGATCGCGCGTGCGCAGCTCAAGCGAGTTTTCGGTTTCGCGCGTGGCGCGCTCGGCTTCATCGCCTACGTCGCGCACTTCCTCACGCAGATTCTCGATGGTCTGCTTCGACTCCTCGACCAGCTCCTCGCGCCAGTTCACGAGCTTGCGACGGAAATACTCGAGCTGCTTCGCACCCATGTACTCGTCTTTCGGACCGGGTCTGTAACCCGTTGGCAGCACGACGTTGCTCAAATCGATACGCTCGATCTTGCGCATCGGCGGATCGGGTGGCAGCAACTTCCCCTTGATTTTGGATTTGCTGCCACTGTCCTTCACGAACGCCACGGCCTTGTTGCCCGTGGTTACGCGGCGCGCGACGGGCCTGGTTGGCGTCGCAACCTTGGGCGCATGCACCGGAGCCGCCGATGCAACGACTCGCCCTGCCTTTGACGCGGCAGTTTTGCCCGGTTTCGCCGCGGCAACCTTCTTGACGACCGCCTTGCGGGCAACGACGACAGTTCTGCCCGCAATCTTCCGCGTGGTGGTGGCCGGCTTGGCCGCGACCAGCGGTTTGCGCGTTGCACTGACAGACTTTCTGGCCGGAGCAGCTTTCTTCGCGACCGGCCGCCGCGCCGGGCTCACCTTTACAGGAGTCTTTTTCTTTTTTACAGGAGCAGTTTTCTTCGGTGCCGCCCGCGTCGGCTTCGCGGCTTTGAGGGGCTTGACTGGCTTGCGCGCGGGCGTGCCGCGCCCGCTGGTCGCCGCCTTGACCTTCGACACGACTTTCTGCATGAGCTTGCGGACCACGCCTTTCGGCTTGGCGCCACGGGCGGCCGGCCTGGCTGCTGGACGCGCGACAGGTTTCGTTTTCTTCGCGGCGGCTTTGGCTTTCACCGGCGGCTTGATCTTGATCTTGATCTTGCGCGCAGGCGCAGGCTTGGCTTTAGCGCGCGCATTGACGACGGACTTCGATTTGGACTTGGACTTGCTTTTGGCCGCGCTCGATTTCTTGGCGGCGGCAACGGACTTGCGGGTGGCACTGGGGGCCATCGAAAACTTCTCCGAAATATGAGGACAGCGTCCTTGCCATAGAAAAACCCCTGAACGGATTCAGCGGTTTCCTGAAATTTCCAGCCGCGACGGCGCAAAAACCACGCCAAGGGCAGCCGGAAGGCGCGCTGTTATAGCTCATGCCCCCTACCCCGGCAACCGCTAAGCGCGACTGCGTGCCAGCATGCGGGGTATGTTCGGACGCATTTTGATCTCGCTGTTGCAAGGATATCGACGGTGGCTGAGCCCTCTGCTCGGTGGCCGCTGCCGCTTCCATCCAACCTGCTCGCAATACGCGATCGAGGCGATGGAGGTGCATGGTGCTGGTCGCGGGGGTTGGCTTGCCGTGCGCCGGATCTCGCGCTGCCATCCCGGTTGCGAAGGCGGCATCGATCCCGTGCCCCCACGCCGCGAAGTTAGCAACCGCTAGTGCTGCAACCCGGAAGTAGAGGAACCAGATGAAAGCGATGGATACGTGCGCAGGGCAAGGCGCAAACCGCAGACATGGCGTGAGCTATGGCGAGGATTTGCAACGCTGCCATGCGTGCGAATACGCGCTTGCATGGTTCGAAACTACTTCCGGGTCGTAGTACTAGACTCAAACATTGCCGCCGCACTTTCCGAGTTCATGAACGACTGGGTCATCCGCAACGCAATGCTGGTCAACGAGGGTCGGCGCTGGTCGGCGGATGTGCGCATCCGCACCGGCCGCATCGATCAGATCGGCGGCAGTTTCGGGATACGCGGCGCCGAGCGCGAATACGACGCCGCGGGGCGCTTGCTGTTGCCGGGCCTGATCGATGACCAGGTGCATTTCCGCGAACCGGGTCTCGAGTACAAGGCCACCATCGCAACCGAGTCGCGCGCCGCGCTGGCCGGCGGCATCACCAGCTGCATGGAGATGCCGAACACCCGCCCCCCCGCAACCGATTTCGAATCGCTGCGCGACAAGCGTTCGCGCGCCGCCGCGTCGTCGCTCGGCAACTACGCGTTCTATCTCGGCGCCACCAACGACAATCTCGACGTGATCCGTCGCGCGACGCCGAGCGAGGCGTGTGGCATCAAGGTGTTCATGGGCGCGTCGACCGGCAACATGCTGGTCGACGACCCGGCGACGCTGGACGCGATCTTCCGCGAGGCGCCGCTGCTGCTTGTCACGCACTGCGAAGACACGCCTATGATCGAACGCAATCAGGCCGCAGCGCTCGCGTCGGGTCGGCGCCTCAGCGCCGTCGATCATCCAAACATCCGTTCCCGCGAAGCGTGCATGAAATCGACCTTGCTCGCGCGTGAGCTCGCGCTCCGCCACAACGCACGCCTGCACGTCCTGCACGTGTCGACAGCGGAGGAAGCAGCGCTGTTCGCGGCGGGTCCGATCGAGTCCAAGCGCATCACCGCCGAGACGTGCGTGCACTATCTGCACTTCGATGCCGAGGACTATCCGCGACTCGGCAATCGCATCAAGTGCAACCCGTCGATCAAGCTCGCGAGCGATCGCATTGCGCTCATCGCCGCATTATCCGAAGGTCGTATCGACATTCTGGCGACCGATCACGCGCCGCACACCCGCGAAGAAAAGTCCCTGCCCTATCTGGAAGCACCGTCGGGGCTGCCGCTGGTACAGCACGCATTGCAGATCGCGCTGAAACATCTGCCTGTGGAGATGTTGGTCGAACGATTTTGTCATGCGCCCGCGCGATTGTTTGGCATCACGGGGCGCGGCTTCCTGCGCGAAGGCGCGTTTGCCGATTTGACTCTGATCGATCCCATGCAGCACGACGCCGTGCGCCAGAAGGAGCTGCTGTCGAAATGCGCGTGGTCGCCCTTCGAAGGTGAAACGCTGCCCGCGCGCGTCGCCGCGACCTGGGTCAACGGTCACCTTGCCTGGGACGGCGAACGCCTCGACGACTCGCAACTCGGCATGGCGCTCGAAACCGCGCGCGGCCGCTAGTACTGCTAACTAGGCGGCTTGACTCGGCAAGCTGCGATTGGTGTGCGTGAGCCGATTCTGGCGGTCGACGTAGACCAGTGTCGGTTCGAACGCGGCGGCTTCGACGGCAGTCATCGACGCGTACACGCAGATAATGACGAGGTCGCCGGGGCTTGCCTTGTGCGCGGCGGCGCCGTTGACCGAGATCATGCCGCTGCCCTCCTCACCGCGAATCGCGTACGTGACGAAACGCTCGCCGTTGCTGACGTTGTACAGGTGCACCTGTTCGTACTCGCGGATGCCGGCCACATCGAGCAGTCGCGCGTCGATCGCGCACGAACCTTCGTAGTGCAACTCGGCGTGGGTGACGGTCGCGCGGTGGATCTTGGCTTTGAGCAGACACAGTTGCATGGCGGGTTCCAGACCTTGAAAGGTCACTTGCGTTGAATGCGAGGCGCGAATTCTTGCACCGCAGCAAGTCGCGAGCACAAAAATCGGACAAGAAAGTCCGGGCAAGAAAGTCCGGACAAAAAAAACCCCCGCTGAAACCAGCGGGGGATTAATCGGAGTGACGATTACTACAATGCGCCCTGCATTCGTCTGGAGAGTCGCGAACCGCGGGCATCTCCAGATGGCGCAAAGTTACAACAGCTGCGGACATAACGCAACACCTCGCGGCAAAATTGCAACAACAACCTTCAGCTTGTTGCGTTTTGGCCACACGCGGCACTCAGCCGAGATATAAGAGCCCGC
>JBKJND010000264.1:0-3028 GCA_046596095.1 Ahniellaceae bacterium
TTGAGATCCTTTTCCTTGACGTAAGGTCCGTTCCAGTTCGAGGAATCGCCGGGCTGCGAAAACAGCGCGTCGATGCTCTCGGGCGGACTGCCGACATCGAGCGCGTACTCCTCGATCTTGCCGGAGAGCTGCTGCACCTGCGTCTTGGCCGCATTATAGAGGAGTACGCGCTCGATGTCGGCAATCCGCCCGAGAGCATCGACGCGCTGTTTTCGCAGCCCGGCGATTCCTCGAACTGGAACGGACCTTACGTCAAGGAAAAGGATCTCAAGGATCCATGGGGCACCCCGATGCAGTACAGCTCGCCTGGCGAGCACGGCGACTACGATCTCTGGTCCTACGGCGCCGACAAGAAAGAAGGCGGCGAGAAGTACAACAAAGACATCGGCAACTGGGAATAAGCGATGCGTTCGCACCACCATCGGCAGCACGGACAGCGTGGATTTACGCTGATCGAAGTGCTGATGGTGCTGATGCTGATCGCGATCGTCGTCACCACCGTGTCGGTGTCGATCGCGCGTAGCCTCGGCGGCGCGGAAGTGCGCGCCGCAGGGCGCGATCTGGTCGCGGCGCTGCGTTACACGCGTGGCCAGGCAATCGTCAAACGCGAAGAGCAGGCATTCGAGTTCGACGTCGACGCGCTGACCTATCAAGCGCCCGGGCGCGCCACCGTGTCGCTGCCCGAAGGCTTCGAGATGCGCCTTGTAACTGCGGCGCAGGAGCAGACTGGTGAGGGCAAGGGCGCAATCCGGTTTTTCCCGGATGGTTCGTCCGGCGGCGGCGTGATCCGCCTGCTGCGCGAACGGCGCGAATGGCAAGTCGAAATCGCATGGCTCACCGGCGAGATCCGCTTGCGCGAGATCGATACATGATTCGTCATCGTCACGTCCATGCATCTTGGGGACCGCGCGGCTCGCGTGGATTCTCCCTGCTCGAAATCATCGTCGCGTTCGTGGTGTTTGCGCTGGCGTTCGGATTGCTCATGCAGGTGGCCTCCGGATCGCTGCGCAACGCGCGGCACTCCGCGCATTTCACGCAAGCCGCACTGCATGCGCAATCCAAGCTCGATGAGCTTGGCGTGGGCGAGCCGCTGGAAGCAGGCAGCGACAGCGGCCGCTTCGACGATCGCTACGAGTGGCGACTGGAAGTCCGCGAGCAGGACGCACCACCAGCGGCGAACGGCAATCTCGACGAGCTGCCATTCGAACTCATGCACCTCGAACTCACTGTCGAGTGGCGCGACGGCATCCGCACGCGCGACGCCCGTTTCGTCACCGAACGCATTCAGCAGAAGATGGGCTGACGTGACCGCGCCCATGCCCAACCAGCGGGGTTTTACGCTGATCGAGATTTTGCTGGCGCTGGTGTTGCTGGCGTTGCTCATGACCGCCGCGTATTCGGGTTTCAGCGCGTCCAACCGCGCCGTGCAGCGCGGCGAAGCGTCGATCGACGCCACCAACAAGGTGCGCGTGACCCAACAGTTGCTGAGGCGCCAGATTGGACAGGCTCTGACGCTCGCCTACGACCAGGACTCGGGCACCAGCGCGCCGATCCTGATCGAAGGCGCGAACGAAGAGATCACTTTTGTTTCGGCGCTGCCGGGCTATCTGGGGCAGGGCGGCGCCTACGTGCAGCATGTTGCGCTTGAATCCGGCGCAGGCGGCGGTGGCCAGCAACTGGTGTTTCGTCACGCACTGCTCAACGGCTTCGATCCGACCGATTCCGAACCTTGGGCAGAGCGTCCCGTGATTCTCCTCGAAGAAATAGACTCGCTGACGATCGACTACCGCGGGCTCGACGACGCCGGCAAGCTCGAAGACTGGTCTGAGAAATGGGATCGCCGCGACCGCCTGCCGTTGCTCGTGCGCATCGAGATCGACTTCAAGGAAGCGTCGAGGCTCACCTGGCCCACGCTCACGATTCCCTTGCAACTGGCCGGCGATGCCGTGATTGGCGGCTCTGCGCTCGGTCCTGGCGCGGCCTCCAGCGTTCCGCCGCCTCCTCCTCCGCCATGAGCGTCCAACGCAATCAAGGCCGCTATCGCCCTCAGGATCGCGGCGCGGCCTTGCTGCTCGTGCTCTGGATCACCGCGCTGCTCGCGGTGATCCTCGGCAGCTTCGCGGTGCTCGCGCGCACCGAACTCATGCAATCGCGCAACCTGTTCGACACCATCCGCGCGCGTCTGGCGGCGGAAGCCGGGCTCGCGCGCGCGGTCTATGAACTCAACCGCGGCGACCAGATGACGAAATGGATCGCCGACGGTCGCAGCTACGAGATCGAATTCGAAGGGATCGGGATCGAGCTCGTCGTGCAGGACGAATCCGGCAAAGTCGACATCAACGCGGCGGATGCGGCGACGCTTAACGCCATGTTCGTGCTGGCAGGCGCGGAGGAGGACGCCGCGCGCAAGCTTGCCGCTGCGGTGATCGACTGGCGCGATCCCGATGACCTGACGCAGCCCGAAGGCGCGGAGGACGCCGACTACGAAGCCGCCGACCTGCCGTATGGCGCAGCCGATTATCCGTTCCGACTCGCACCCGAACTGCAACAGGTGCTCGGCATGGATTACGAGCTGTATCGCAAGCTTGCCGACTGGATCACCGTGTATGGCGGCAGCGGGCGACCCAACCCCGCGTTCGCGCCGGCCGCGCTGTTGCCGCTGTTCCCGGGTATCACGCCTGAAATTGCCCAGCAACTCGTTGCGCAGCGCCACGCGATGGACGCGGCGCAGATGCAGGCAACGCCTTTGACGATGGCCGACGGACAGCAGCTCATCGCCGTCGGCGGCACCAACATCTATACTGTGCGGTCGCGCGCCACATTGCCGAACGGCACCGAGGCCGCGATTGAAGTCACCCTGCGCATGGGTGGTGGTCCCGGCGGCCGTGCCTACAGCGTTTTGCGCTGGCGCGAACCACAAACAGGCCTGTGACAACAATTTCATGACATTAGCGTTCGCATGACAGCAACGTCGGCGCAATTGCAAAGGCGATGGCAGACGGCGCGCCGCCGCTATGCGGCGAGCGGC
>JBKJND010000441.1:0-9560 GCA_046596095.1 Ahniellaceae bacterium
GAACCATATCATCGCTTCACGAAAATGGTCCCGGTTGATGCTGGTCGATACGCGCGACGCAGTAACAATGCTGACACGATCCGATAACAGCAACTTGAGACTTGGAAAACAAACGAAAAAATCGACGCCTCGCTGCAGGAATCCAGGGCGAGTTGGGGTCCTCCCGTACTAAGTCTTTCCGCGTGACGACCGAGCGCTGGAACCATCGAACGTCCGTAGTGGGTCGATAACCGCCTGTCAGGTTGACACCGCCCGTCGGCAGTCGCGACGGCGGAGTGGGTCAGTCCTGTTGGCGAACGATGGTCAGATCGTTGGCAAGACGCGATATCACCACACGCGGCAGAAAACCGCCTTGAGATAGCGCGACTCGGGTACTTGCGCCAGCACCGGGTGATCCGCAGCAGCTCCTTGTACGTCGCAAATCTGCAGCGTGCGGCGCGCGGCCCACGCGGCGCGGCGCAAGGTTTCAAGAAATACGTCGGTGGCGATGAGGCCCGTGCAGGAGCAGGTCAGCAACACGCCGCCCTTCGCCACCACACTCATGGCGGCAAGATTCATGCGGTAGTACGCCGCCAGTGCCTGCTCGATGCGCGTGGCGTCGCGCGTCTGTTTCGACGGATCGAGCACCACCACGTCGAATGACTCGCCGCGTTCGCGGGCACCATCCAGCCACGCGAACAGATCGGCCTCGACAAACTCGATGGCGACGCCGTTGAGCGTGGCATTGCTCATGGCCTGCGCGATCACCGCCGGATCGCGATCAACGCCGACGACGCGGATTGCGCCGCCGCGGACCGCAGCGTTGAGCGCAAAGCCGCCGGAATTGCAGCAGAGGTCGAGCACACTGCGGCCGGAAGCGAGCGCCGCGAGCTGCGCGCGGTTGTCGCGCTGATCGGCGAAAAATCCGGTCTTGTGACCGCTACCCGCCTGCACGAGGTAACGCACGCCGTGCTCGTGGACCGTGACCGGCTCCGGCATTGGCGCGGTGCCGGCGTCGAAGCTCTCCTGCTTCTGCACATGGCGATCCGCGGACGCATAAATTTGAGCATCCGGAAATTGTTCGCGCAACAGCTCGAACAAGGTCGCGCGTTGCCGCCACATGCCGGCCGCAAACCACTCGACCACGAAGAGTTCGCCGAAGCGATCAATCACGAGGCCACCCAGGCCATCGCCTTCCGCGTGCACCAGTCGATACGCGTTGGTGATCGCGTCGAGCCCGAGCACGTCGCGGCGGAGACTCAGTGCTTGCGCAAGGCGCTCGGCAAACCACGCGCGATCGATCGCAACATCGGCGCGCTCCTCCAGCACGCGGAAGCCGACCCGCGCGTGTCCGTTGTAGAAGCCGCGTCCCGCAAACGAACCATCGGGATTACGCAACTCCGCGAGCGCCCCCGACGGCGGGCGCGGCGTGGGCGCGACCAAAGCACGCTGGAAAATCCACGGATGCGCATTGCGGCGCGGCAACTTGAGTTGCACCACGGGCGGGCGCGGCGCGTTGTCGGTGACGTCTGGTTGCGATGGCATGAGGCAAGCATAGCCGGGGCGCATCGCCGGGCTACGGAAGCCGCGCCAGGAGCATCGCGGCTCGCGCCGCTCCTACAGAAATACTGCGGATCGATGCTGCCCTTGCAGGAGCGGCGCCAGCCGCGATTGCACGCAGGGGATGGCTTGCGACTGGGCAACTCATCCCCAACACTCGGCGATGGACTTGCCGCAACTCGCCGACCCGACGCCCTCGGAACTCGCGCACGATCGCGTGCGCTGGCTGCGCAGCGCCTTCATCGCGCTCGGCAGCGTACTGGCGCTGACCTGGATCAAGCTGCTCGAATGGACGCTGGACGCCGACTTCAGCGTGTTCGGTATTCTGCCGCGCGCGGTGTCGGGGTTGCTGGGAATCGTGACCGCGCCGCTGCTGCATGGCAGTTTCGAACACCTTGCGGCGAATTCCCTGTCCATCCTCGTCCTGTTGACGCTGGCCTTGTATGCGTATCCGCGTGCCAGCGTGCGCGCATTGCCGCTGATCTGGCTCGGCAGTGGCGTCATCACCTGGATGATCGGCCGCACTTCGCTGCATCTCGGCGCCAGCGGCGTTACGCACGGACTAATGTTCTTCGTTTTCGTGATGGGCGTGATGCGGCGCGATCGTCCTGCGATCGCAGTGGCGCTCGCTGCATTTTTTTTGTACGGCGGCATGTTTTTCAGCATTTTTCCGCACGAGCCCGGAATCTCATGGGAAGCGCACCTCGGTGGTGGTGTGAGCGGGTTGCTCGCCGCGCTGCTGTGGCGCAAGCTCGACCCGGCTCCCCGGCACAAACGCTACAGCTGGGACGAGGAGGAAGAACGCGCGGCGCTTGAGCACGCGCGCGACGACGAGTTTGCGTTGCCGCGACCGGACGTTGCGCCGCTTTGGAATGGACCGGGCGCGCATCGCGTCGATACGCGTCGCGGTGTGGTGCTGGCGTTTCCAGAACGCGGCGTGCGCGAATCCGAAGACTCGCGCACGCTGCACTGATCTCCGTTGGAGGAGGCTTAGCGGAACGCGGCCATGGCGGCCTTGGTGTTCTGCAACACACGCTGGTTGTGGCTCTTGGTAGTCGTCCCCATCGGCACGCCACCGTAGGTCTTGCCGGGGTTCGACCAGTAATTGAGGCGGGTGCAACCGCTAGAGCACGCATAAGCCATGATCGTGCGCCAGCCACCGGTCGCGTACTGGTAACCGTGTCCATAGGCGTACGGCGTGGTGGTCGGATCGTTGGCCGGGTCGTGACGAGCCGACTGCAGATGCCCGACTTCGTGCCCGAACGAGTAATACCCGGTCGCGCAGCTCCAATGAGCTGACGCGAACGCGGTCGACGCGGTCGAGCCGATGCCCGACGCCAGACCGCACGAGGAGCTGTTGTTGATCAGCAGCACGCCCACGTCCGCCGTGTACGTGTTGCGGGTGGAGTGAATGCTATCCATGTAGCCATCGGTGGTGCCGCGGAAACGCGCAAGGTCGGTGCTGAAACTGCCCGATTCGGTGTAGGTCACCTGCGTGCTGACCGCGCGCACCATGCTGATCTCGACGCCACTGTTGACGTAACCCTGATTGGTTTCCGCAACCGCGAGGCTGATAAGTCCCGTGATATCGCCGCTCGCGGTGCGTGCGGCCGGCGTATAAGCCACAAGTACGCGGATGGTGCTGATGGCGAGGATTGCATCCGGTGCCGACTTCGGAAAATCGATCGCGGGAAGCGAGTCGAATTCTTTCGGGTGGTCGGGCGGCGACAGGAATTCATTGACCTCGACCACCGCGTGCTCGCCGTTATTGAGCGGGCGGATCATGTAAAGCTGGCCCGCGATCCTGAGCGTGCCGGTGATCTTGTCGCCGTTGCGCGCGAGCATGACCGTGCTGAGAGCGTCTTCGGGAATCTCTGTCGTGCCCGCTGGTGCCTTTTCCCACTGCGTTTTCGGGCCGAGATCGACCTGGCCGTACCAGATGGTCACGCCTTCGTCGTCGACGTAGGCGTTGAGCTGATTGGCGTTGACGCGCAAACCGGGACCGAGGTTGATGGTGAGCTCGCGCGTGGCGGTGTTCACCACTTCGGCATTCGCATTAAGCAGAGTCACGCTCGCAGCCGCGCGGTCGTTCGCCACCGCCTGGTAGGCGGGATCGTCGGCACTGGCGCGCCCACTGCCCGCAGAAAATAGTTCGAGTCCCCCGGCAAATGCCACAGGCGCCGCCAACGACAACAATGCGGCGGCGATCGTGGCTGCCAATGAGTTTCTATGCATCGGTCCTACTCCCCTAATGTGACTTCTGACCGCGCACGCTGGCCCGTGGCGCTTGCGGCGGACGAATGAGGTTCGGGCCAAACTTTGTTGCCATTGGAAGATCGACGGCGCGCTTGGCGCGCATGCAACACGATCCGCCGCGCTTGATAGCACGCCATCGCAGGCGTGGCGTTGCGCGCCGCAGCATGCGAGTACCCGGACCCGTCCGAAATTCGCTCGCGCCTGCGACAATGCGCGTTCTGGCGGCATCGGAAGCGTCATGCAAACGCCCTGTTCGTGGTTGCAATTCGCGTGAGCAACGAGGATTTCATCCTGGTGGTCGACGCTGCGCTCGACCGCGCCTGGTGCGCCGACGTCATCGAGCGCTTCAAGGCGAGCGCGGGCGTAGTGCCCGGTCGTGTGGGCGGCGGGCTCATGCCCGACCTCAAGGATTCGCGCGATCTTTCAATCTCGGGGGACGCCGCCTGGCGCGAGGTCGAACTCAAGTTCAACAACGCGCTGATGCAGGGCTTGCTGCGTTACGTGCGCCAGTACCCTTTCGCGCTGATCGCGCCGCTCATGTTGCAGACACCGGATGGCAACACGCGCCTGACCGCCGACAGCGTGGCGGAAATGTCGGACGCCGCGTTGATGCCCGTGCTCGAGTTCGTGTTCCGGCCAGGCACAATCAACGTCCAGCACTATTTGGCGGATCGTGGTGGCTATCCCTACTGGCACTGCGAACTGTATCCGCGCGATGCGCACGCCGAGACCCTGCATCGCTGGCTGCTGTGGACGGTGTACTTGAACGACGATTTTGCCGACGGCGAGACCGAGTTTTTCTATCAGCAACGCAAGATCGTGCCGCGCACCGGTAGCCTCCTCATCGCGCCGACCGCGTTCACGCACACGCATCGCGGCAACCGGCCGCGCGGCGGCGACAAGTTCATCGCCACCAGCTGGATCCTGTTCCAGCGCGCGCAGCATTTGTTTCCGCCCGCGCCGGGCTGAACGCAAGCCAATTGGAACGGTTCCGCCCAGGCGGCGCAACGCGCAGCCACCTCTAGACTGCGCGTCGAAACGGGGAGATAGGCATGGAACTGTTCGGACTCCAAGTTGGCGCGTGGGTCGTGATTCTCTGGCTGGCCTACGTGCCGGCTCTGGTCATCTGGATCATCCTGCAAAAACGCGAACCTGCGGCGACGCTTGCGTGGATCATGGCGCTGGCGGCATTGCCGGTGGTGGGCTTTCTGGTCTTCTACGTGTTCGGGCCGCGCCGCATCAAACGCAACCGACTCAAGCGCGGCGGCAGCAGCAAGCTCTGGAGCGAGAGCCTCGGCAAGCACTCGGGTCTTGCGGCCGCCGACGCACCGCATGAACTCACGATGCGCCACACCGAGCTGATCGACAAGGCTTGTCAGATGCCGTTGACCACGGCCTCATCGCTGCGCTTGCTGGTGGACGGCGCAGCCGCCTACGACGCGATGTGCGAGGCGATCGCCGGCGCCACGCATCATGTGCACCTCGAGTACTACATCTTCGCCGACGACCAGACCGGTACGCGCATCCGCGACGCGCTGGTCGAGCGCGCCCAGGCGGGTATCGAAGTACGACTGCTGATCGACGGTGCCGGCTCCTTCGGTACCGGCAAGGCGTTCGTGCAGCCGCTGCGCGATGCAGGCGCCGAAGTCGCCGTGTTTCACCATCTCTACGGCATCGCGGGTTTCCGGCCGCATTTCAATTTCCGCAGTCACCGCAAGATCTGCATCGTCGACGGCACCATTGCGTTTACCGGCGGCATCAACGTTACGGATGATGAGAACTCGCGAATCAAGCCGGACGACTACTTCCACGACCTGCATCTGCGCATGGAAGGCTCGGTCGCCAATCATTTGCAACGCGTTTTCCTCGAAGACTGGCACTACACCACGGAGAAACTCCCGGAGCCCTCCAAATACGTGCGCGAGCACGCGCCCGGCGAGTTTGCGGTGCAGGTCATTGCTTCGGGTCCCGATTGCAAGTGGGAACCGACCCACCGCGCGTTCGTCGACGCCATCCACAACGCCAAGGAACGCGCGTGGATCATGACGCCCTATTTCGTGCCGACCGAAGCTGCGCTTATGGCGTTGACGACCGCGGCAATGCGCGGCATCGACGTGCGCGTGATGGTGGCGGACAAGAGCGACACGTTCATGGCCAAGGTGGCGGCGCGCTCGTTTTACGACGATGTGCTGGAGGCCGGCGTGCGCGTGTTCGAGTATCAGCCGCGCATGCTTCACAGCAAGGCCATGCTGGTCGACGACAACTACGTGCTGATGGGTACGTCAAACTTCGACAACCGCAGCTTCCGGCTCAATTTCGAGGTCGACGTCGCAGTCCACGAGCGCTCGCTCGCCGACGCGCTGGCAGCGGTCTGGAAGACCGACCTCGCAAACTGCAAGGAAGTGCCGAAGAAAAGACAGCCGCAACCGTTCCTGTCGCGTCTCAAACAAGCATCGGCGCGCCTGATGGCGCCGATGCTGTAGGGACCGACACGCGGAGGCGCCGCGCTGGCAAACTGCGTGAGAAGGACGGATGCCTTCGTGGAACAATGCGGCGACCGCTGGCAAAACGGGGGTTCAAACGATGCGCTGGATTTTCCTGCTGGCCGCGCTCACGTGCGCAGCACTCATGTTCGGGATCGATTCGCCCGGCTGGCTGGCACTCGATATTCTCGGTGTGCTGGTTTTCGCCACTTTGGCCGTGTTCGGGTTTGCGGCGGCGCGCATCGACGACCGGGCCCGAACCGAGGGCGCCATGCTGACCGCTACCGAGCTTGCAGAAATCCGCGCGCGCGCCGCCAAACCGGGAGCTGGCACACCTCAAGTACCCGCATCGGCGGACGCCGTCGCGGGTTCCATCGCTGCACTGCGCGCTCGCGCCGAGGCCCGCCGCAACCGCTCACTTTGAACTTCGGCCCACCTTGAGCCTCTTCTGGCAACCCTCGGGCGCATCGCGAGTTCACGCAAGTTCACCTTGTTGAACGAAACCGCACGCAGCGGCGCTCGTGGCATTTCACTTTCGTCAACGCGCGCCCAGAATGGGGCACGGATCGCTTGCGGGCGGCCGGTTTTGGAACATCGACAGCGACCCGCAAGGGTCCTTACGGGAGGACAGACTATGTTGGAAACTCTGCTGGTTGCGGTAATCATTGGTGCCATCGCCGGTTGGTTGGCTGGGCAGATCGTGCGCGGTTACGGCTTCGGAATCGTCGGCAACATCGTGGTCGGCATTCTGGGTGCGTTGCTTGCGGCATTCATCTTCCCAAGGCTTGGCTTTTCGCTGGGCGGTGGCTGGATCGGCAGCATCATTGCGGCGTTGATCGGCGCGATTATCCTGTTGCTCATCATTGGCCTGTTCCGGCGCGGCGCGGCGCGGGTTTGAGCCCCGTTACAAGGGCGTAGCGAAGGGCCGGCTCGCCGGCCCTTTTCTTTTAGCGTGTAGGCTGATTCGATTGCGCGCTTCGATTGCCCCGATGCCGAGTCACAATTGTGCCGCGCTGCGCCGTTCGCTCGATCAGGAGGTGCACGTCTGGCGTTGGCGCGGCCCGCGCGGAGATCCGCGCCTCAAGGAATTGATCGCCGCCTATCTCGGAAGGCCGGCGGAGCAACTGCCCTGGACGGTACGGCAGCATGGCAAGCCTGCTCTTTCCGGTAGCAACTTCGAATTCAATTGGTCGCATTGCGATGGCGACCTGCTGCTCGCGGTTACCGAAGGCGCCGAAGTGGGTGTCGACCTGGAAATGCCGCGCCCGTTACGCCGACGGCAGGCGTTGCTGGCGCGCGCATTTACCGCCAGCGAGCGCGTCGCGCTCTGCAAGGCCGCCGACGCCGACGTGCTGCTGGCGTGGGCGCACAAGGAGGCGCTGGTAAAGGCGATCGGGCGTGGCATCGCCTTCGGACTCAATCGCATCGAGCTTGATTTGACGGACCTCGCGAAGCCTCGGCTTTTGGCCTTGAGGGGGGCTGCGGCGCCGGTGTCGGTGTCGGTGTGGCAAATAGAGGCATTGCCGCAGCATGACGACGCACTGGCCGCCGTGGCCTGGACAGGTGCGCCACGCCTGGTCAGGCAGTTCCTGCTCGATGTTGCGACGGGACGCCCCGCTTCCGCGTCCTCGATGGAAAGGGTTAGCGACTAGTACTGCGACCCGTAAGTAGAGGAACAGAATGAAAGCGATGGATTCGTGCGCAGGGCAAGGCGCAAACCGCAGACATAGCGTGAGCTATGGCGAGGATTTGCAACGCTGTCCTGCGTGCGAAGACGCGTTTTCATGTTTAGATACTTCCGGGTCGTAGTACTGGTGGCCACAGCCTGGTTCGACGATATCGATGAGCTGACGCTGCGTCGCGCCCGCAGCGGCGACGGCGCCGCGTTCGCGAGCGTGTACGACCACTACGCCAAGCCCGCGTATAACCTGGCGCTGCGCATGCTCGGCGACAGCGCCGCAGCGGAGGACGTGGTGCAGGAAGTGTTTTTGCGCCTCATCGACCGTTTGCGGGGCTTTCGCGGCGATGCGCCGTTTGGTGCTTGGCTGCGGCGACTGGTGGCGAACGCGGCGATCGACGAACTCAGGCGCCGGCGCTGGCTGGAAAGCGAAACCGAAGTCCCCGCCGCGCAATTTCCGCAAACGCGTTCGCTGGCCGAGGAGCAGGTCGACGCGTGGCAGGCGTTGATGGCGTTGCCACCGGCAGCGCGCGCCGTCGTGGTGCTGCACGAGATCGAGGGCTACACGCACGTCGAGCTGGCTGCGATGTTTGGCCAGAGCGAGAGTTATTCGAAGTCGATATTGTCGCGGGCGCTGGCGCGGTTGCGCGAGCGCGTGCATGTAAACGAAGCAGAGACAGGGGGGGTTGCACATGTGGTCGGTTGAAGTCGAAAGCAGGAATCGCTGGTTGCAATTGCCCGAGGCCCTGCCGCCCGCGCGCTTGCGCGAGGCCGTGCTCACGGCGTGGCACGAACAGCACGAGCAAGGTCGCGGATCCGGGCGCGCGGCGCCCTGGTTCGCCGCAGCCTCAGTCGCCACGCTGTTTGCGCTGGCGATTGCCTTGCCGTGGCAAATTCAGCCGTCGCCGGCGATCGATTCCACCGTGGCAATGCTGCGCGCGCTGGGCGTTGAAGTGTCTGCTGCACCGACGGTGGCCGAGCCGGCCAAAGTGCGTCGAGTCGCGACCGGCAGCGCCGCCGCGCGTGTCGGCTTGCGCGCGGGCGACCGGCTGTTGACGATCAATACGGGAGCAGCTGCGGGCGCGATGACGAATATGGTCGTCCTGCGTGGCGAGTCGCCGCGTTATTTCGCACTGCCTCGCGTGGTGTCGGTGGGACCGACCAGCGGTGCCGGTATGGTGCAGGCGCCTGCGCGTCCTGTGCGGAAACCGCGCTTGCTCGCGGCGCATGCGACGGCAACGTCCGTCGCTACGTCTTGAAGAAAAGTGACTTGATGAGTGGAGTAGTTGATGAAAGTTGAATGTTTTTCCGGGGCATTGTTGCTGTTGCTGATGCTGACGGGTGATGTCGAGGCGCAATCGCCTTCGGCTTCCTGCGGTCGGGTCAGTCAGTTCGACATGGCGCCGCGTAATCGACAGGTGTATCCCGCGCGAGTTCTCGCGATCGACGGCACGGCGCCTGGACCGAGCCGAAGTGACGTGTTTCGTGTGACGCCAGGACCGCATGTGGTGCGGGTGGCCGAATTAATCGACTCCAGCGAGTTCAATGGGGTCGAGTTGCGGCGGCGCGGTATGGGCCGGGTTGCGCAGGCCGACATCACTTTC
>JBKJND010000010.1:0-3036 GCA_046596095.1 Ahniellaceae bacterium
ATTGTTCACGGTGATCCCGAGCGGCCCGAGTTCGCGCGACAGCGTCTTGGCCCAGCTCGCCACCGCGCCGCGCACGGTGTTGGAGACGCCGAGGTTGACGATGGGCTCGCGCACCGAGGTCGAGATGACGTTGACGATGCGGCCCCAGCCCGATTCGCGCATGCCGGGAAGGACCGCCTGCACCAATGCC
The DNA here is from genome assembly GCA_046596095.1 of Ahniellaceae bacterium. GTDB lineage: Bacteria > Pseudomonadota > Gammaproteobacteria > Xanthomonadales > Ahniellaceae > JBBQNY01. The sequence goes on from JBKJND010000010.1 coordinate 191, forward strand.
TGCCCTGCGAGGAGGTGCTGGCGGAACGCGCTCTCGAAGTCCTGCGCTTTCGCCGAGTGCGCAGGGCCACCCGGCGGTCCGCCGCTGTTGTTGACCAGAATCTGCACCGGTTGACCGTGCGCAAGCGCCGCGACTTGCGACGCCAGCGCTGCAAGGTCCGACATGTCGACGCTGATCGCGCCGTGACGCCGCGTGGGGTCGTCGCTGCCGGGCAGCGAAGACAATGCCTGGCGCAACGTACCGGACGAACGCGCCAGCAGCGTCACATTGGCGCCGAGCAGCGCGAGTTCGATCGCCGCCGCCAAGCCGATGCCTTGCGACCCCCCGCAGACCAGCGCGTGCTTGCCAGTGAGATCCAGATCCATCACCCGCTGTCCTTGTTTTCGGAGTTTCGCGCAACACGCCGTTCGAGGTGTTCGCGCATGTGAGCTGCAACTTCAAGACCTTGTGCGCCGCCCAGCTTCTCCAGCGCGACTGCTGCACCCAGCACGTTGGCCGCGGGGTGATTCTGGTTGAACTTGAACTTGAGCTCGATTTGCTGAGCCTCCAGGCTGAAGCCGACGATGCCGCGCAGGTCGGTACGATGGTGCTCCGCGCCCGGATCGAAGCGCCAATCCGAATCGACTGCGCTTTCGTACTTCGCCGCCAGCTCGGCCACGAGTTTCGCCAACGACGCTGAATCCTCGAACACGCGCGCCTGTCCGTAAATATGCGCGACTGCGTAGTTCCACGTAGGCACCTGCCGCTCTGCGTCCGCGTACCAGTTCGGTGAAACATACGCGTGCGGTCCGTGGACGATCAGCATGATCTGTTGGCCTTCGATGCCCTGCCATTGCGGATTGGGGCGCGCCCAGTGACCACGGAACTGCACGTGTTGCCCGTCGCGCGCGTACAGCAGCGGCAGGTGACTCGCGCAAGGTACGCCTTCACGCGCCGAGACCACGGTTGCAAATGCATCTCGAGCAACGAGCCGGTCGAGTTCCGTGAGATCGGTTTCCGCAAAGGCGCGCGGCGTATACACAGTCAGCGCCTCGGAGACGGCGTCTGGATCATTAGTGCGCGTAGCGCGTCGTCGTCGCGGGCGCTCGGCGGCGTCACGTGGTCGAGGTCGATCCCCAGGCGCTCTGCATCCTCGAAGTCAAGACCATCGAGTGCCACGAATTCGGCATCGAGGAGCGCGGCGTGCGCGGAATCCTCGCTGTCATAGCTCAGGTGCTTGCCATCGCAATCGAAAACTTCAGCGGAGCCGCCAGTGCGCACGCGCAGCCGCGCCCACACCAGCGTGTCGCCGAGTGCGGACAGCCACCATTGCTCCGACTCAAAGTCGCTCAAGCGAAATTCTCCACTGCAACCAGCGCGCCCGCCGCGAGCAGTCCGACGATTGCGGCCCACAGGCAGACCTGCGCGGGCAGGGCGAGCCCGTCGAGACGACCATCTCCGAGACCACGGTACTGGCCGAACAATAGCCAGACGATTGCCCGAGGCGACGCAAACCCGAAGCCCCGAGCGGCTGTCGATGCGGCCGCGTGACGATCGTGCAGATGCACCTGAGCCATCGCCCAGAAGAACAGGAAACCAAGCATTCCCGAGATCGCAAACGCGACGCCAATCAACGCGAAGAACAGGATCATGCGAGCGCGCCCGCCTTCTTTGAACTTGCCATGGTTAAACGTGCCATGTCAGAACGTGGCATGGCCGGGCGTGCGTGGGTACGGGCTCGCATCGCGAATATTCGCGAGACCGCACACGTACACCACCAGTCGCTCGAAGCCGAGGCCGAATCCGGCATGCGGCACGCTGCCGTAGCGCCTGAGATCGCGGTACCACTGGTAATGATCGGCATCGAGCCCGAACTGGGCGATGCGTTTGTCGAGCACCTCGAGGCGCTCTTCGCGCTGCGCACCGCCGATGATCTCGCCAATGCCCGGCGCCAGCACGTCCATGGCGGCAACGGTCCGGCCATCGTCGTTGAGGCGCATATAGAACGCCTTGAAGTGCTCGGGGTAGTTCATCACCACCACCGGACGCCCGACGTGTTCCTCGACCAAGTAGCGCTCGTGCTCGGTTTGCAGGTCAAGACCCCATTCGACCGGATACTCGAACGCGCGCTTGGAGGCGCGCAGGACATCGATCGCGGCGCCATATTCGATACGCTCGAACGGTTGCGCGACGAACTGCTCAAGCCGGGTGAGCGCCGATTTCTCCACGCGCTCGGCAAAAAACGCCATGTCGTCGGAGCGCTCGTCGAGCACCGCCTGGAAAATGAATTTGAGGAACGCCTCGGCCAGCGTGGCGTTGTCGTCCAGATCCGCAAACGCGATCTCCGGCTCGATCATCCAGAACTCGGCAAGATGCCGCGCGGTATTGGAATTTTCTGCGCGAAAGGTCGGACCGAAGGTGTAGACCTTGCTCAGCGCCAGACAGTACGCCTCAACGTTGAGCTGGCCGGAGACCGTCAGGAACGTCTCCTTGCCGAAAAAGTCGCGGGAGAAATCAATCGCGCCGGACTCCGTGCGCGGCAGATTCACGAGGTCCAGCGTCGACACGCGGAACATCTGGCCCGCGCCTTCGGCGTCGGAGCTGGTCACGATCGGCGTATTGATCCAGTAGAACCCTCGCTGATCGAAAAAGCGATGGATTGCCTGCGCGATGGTGTGTCTGACGCGTGTCACCGCGCCGAAAAGATTGGTGCGGGGCCGCAGATGCGCCACCTCGCGCAGAAATTCTACCGAATGCGCCTTGGGCTGGATTGGGTATGTCTCGGGATCGTCGACGCCCCCAATCAACGCCACCACATCCGCCTGGATCTCGAAGTTCTGGCCTTTGCCTTGCGAAGCGGTCAAGCG
>JBKJND010000037.1:0-6069 GCA_046596095.1 Ahniellaceae bacterium
CGCGATTGTCGGCACCAACGACGGTAACGTCCAGTACGGCTTCGGTCTCGGCACTGGCACCGCCAACACCGCAACTTGGATCGACGTCACCGGCGGCAACGCGGTATTACCCAATCGCCCCATCATGGATGTGGCCACCGACCCGCTCGATCCGCGTATCGGCTACGCCGCAGTCGGCGGCTTCAACCAGAACACACGCCGGCAGCCCGGCCACGTGTTCCAGATCGCGTGTACCGGCGATTGCGCATCGTTCGTTTGGACCGACAAGACCGGCAACCTGCCCAACATCCCGGCCAACAGCGTGGTCGCCAATCCGCTCAATCGCGCGCAGGTGTACGCAGGAACCGACTGGGGGCTCTACTACACGAACAACATCGACGCGCAGCCGCCGCAGTGGTTCCGCCACGAAGGAATTCCACACGCGATGGTGTGGGACATGGCCATCGACCGCGGCTTCACCACCCTCGCCGTATTCACCCGCTCGCGCGGTGCATGGGCCTGGCCGCTACCCGCCGCGCCCGCCGCCGGCGCAATCTTCGAGAACAGCTTCGAGTAAAGGATCGCTCTCGCAAGCCGCTTGCCTTACTGGGTCGCCAGTTTCACGCCGGCTTTCTTCGCGGCGGCCTTCAGTGCTTTGTCCTGCGTGGCCAGCGCGACGCCTTTGCGCAATGCCAGGTCGAGGTAGGCCGCGTCGTACGCGGTCAGCGCGTACTTCTCGGCAAGCGTCACGTGAGTGTCCAGCACACCGCGCGCCGACCGCTGCTCTACCTCGATGGGAAGCTTGAGAAGTTCCTCGACGAAGGTTATCCGCTGCGCGGCGGTGACTCGACCGCGCCGCTGTGCCATGAGCAGGCCGTTGGCGATTTCATGCGGCCAGATCGCTGGCACCCATGCCTTGCCCGCCGCGATTCTTTGCAACATCCGGTCGCTGTAAACCGACGCCTCATCCGGCAAGGCCCAAGCCAACGTCAGCGAAGCGTCCAGGACGATCTCGCCGGCATGAGTCACCTGCGACCCTCGTCAATCAATTTACGCATCGACAGATTGCCTTTCTTGATCTGTGCGCGAAGCTCAAGAAGGCGATTCGCCACTACCTGCGTATCGACAACGGGCATAAGCCGCGCAACCGGCCGGCCATTGCGCGTGATCGTGATACTGGACCCTCTCTCGACCTCGTCCAGCAGACGAGGCAGGTGGGTTTTTGCTTCGTAGGCGCCGACTTGTGCCATTTGGTGGATGCTCGACTGGTCGGGACGGCTAGTCTATCACCCGTACGCTCCATCGAATCAGGCTCGACGATGATCTGACGAGCAGGTTCGAACTGTGCGGAAGCGCAATTCCATTTTGCAGGATGCGCTGTTCGATCACGGCTGCGGCCCAACGCTACGGCGCGACGCCGAGCTTGGTGGCTACGGTGGTGCGGGTGAGGGGGTGGTAGCCGGGTGAGGCGAGGTTGAAGATGCGGATGGCTTCGGCCTTGCCTGCAGGTGTCTTCGCGAGTTCCTCGTAGAGCGGCACCACGAGCTTGCGGCGGCCGATGCCGATGAGGTGCGCTTCGAGCGGGGCCTTGATCGGTGCGTAGTTCACGGCGATGCCGCGCTTGAACCATGCAAACGCGATTTCGGCGTTGCCGGTTGCGGTCAGCGCAAAGGCGGCGTCGAGCGCTTCGAGTTGCGCCACCGTGATGGTTGCCGGCAGACCTTTGAGGAAATGCAGCCACTCCTGCGTGGACCACGCCTTGCCGGCGAGTGCGGAAGCGGGGCGCGAGCCCGCGAGAAATTCGGTGCGTGCGGTATCGACGGCGACCAGTTTGCTCGACGTCGACTTGATCGCGTTGGTGGGAATGCCCGGCTGGTGGAGCCAGCCACCGAGTTCGGCTTCCTCGAACTTGCCGGGATGCTTCGTCAGCAACTCCGCTTTCAGATATGCGATGAAATCCTCGGTGGTGACGCTCTTGAACGCGTGCCGGTCGAACCAGCCGCGCAGGAACGGATCGAACAATGCGCGCCCGAAGCGCTGCTCGAGCGTCAGCAGCAGCCACGCGCCCTTCTGGTACGGCACGCCGGAAAACGTCTCGTCGGGATCGCGTCCTGCAACGTCAACAACGAGACGTTGATCGGGCTCGGCGATGGTCTTGATCTCTTCGATCAATCCATCTTGCCCGAGTACCTGATCCATGCGCGCGAACTCCTCGCCATAAACCTCTTCGAGAATGCGATTCTCGACGTAGCTGGTGAAACCCTCGTTCAACCAGAAGTCGCGCCAGCTCGCGTTGGTCACGAGATTGCCGGACCACGAGTGCGCGAGTTCGTGCGCAATGAGCGCGGTCAGGCTCTTGTCGCCAGCAATCACAGTGGGCGTGGCAAACGTCAGTCGGGGATTCTCCATGCCACCGAACGGAAACGACGGCGGCAGCACGAGCAGGTCGTAGCGTCCCCAGCGATACTCGCCGTAGAGTTTTTCGGTCGCAGTGATCATTGCTTCGGTGTCGGTGAACTCGTTGGCGGCGGCTTCGATGCGTCCTTTTTCCGCGTATACGCCGGAGCGCGCGCCGAGCGGGCGGAATTCCAGTTCGCCTGCCGCGATCGCCAGCAGGTACGACGGAATCGGTTGCGGCATGGAGAACGTGTAACCGCCCTCGCCTGTCGCCTCGGCCTTGTTGTCGGCGCTCATGACCACGCGGATGCCTGCGGGCGCGGTGACGTGCGCCGAATACGTGAAGCGCACCGCAGGCGTGTCCTGGATCGGAATCCACGAACGCGCGTGGATCGCCTGCGACTGCGAGAACATGAAGGGCTGCGTCTTGCCGAGGGTTTGCGCAGGCTCAAGCCATTGCAGGCCGGTGGCTTCGGGCCGCGTGGTGTAGGCAATGCGCACGCGCGTCGCGCGGTCGGGCAACGCAATCGTCAGCTTCGATCCGAACTTGGCGTCGCGCGGAGCGAGTTCGAACTTCGCCGCTTCCCAGCCCGCTGCAGTCTGGCGTTCGATCCTGCTGATATCCAGATCGCGGGTGTCCAGCACCAGCGTGTTGGCGGCGTTGTCCAGCCACTCGATCGCCAATTGCACGGTGCCGGCGAGCTGTTTGCGCTCGAACGACACGTCGAGTTCGAGCGCGGCGTCGGTGATACGCACGTCGTCGTAATTGGCGTAGCTCTGGGGATCGGGGGTCATGGCGGCGGCCGTGGCGACGGGTTTCGGCGTGGCTTCGGGCGTCGGTACTGGGGCAACTTCGACAGGCTTCGAACACGCCGCAAGCAGCACAACGCACACGCACAGGGCTTGGCGAACAAGACGCATGGCAGTTTCCCGCAATCGGATGCCACGCAGTCTAGCGACGTTCGCGCGCACGGACTGTCGGTCAGGTCGCCACCGCGACCTGACGGCGGTCTTGCGCGCACGTGTCAGGTCGCATCCGCGACCTGACCTGCAACACACCCGGCGCTACACCGCGTAGCCGGAATGGATCGCGACGATGCCGCCGGCGAGGTTGCGGTGGGAGACGCGCAGGAAGCCGGCGCTTTCCATCATCGCCGCGAGCGTCGCCTGATCCGGGTGCTTGCGGATCGATTCGGCGAGGTAGCGGTAACTGTCCGCATCGTTGGCCACGGCCTGGCCGATGCGTGGCAATACCTGGAACGAATACAGATCGTAGGCGCGCTTGAGCAGCGGCTCGGTCACGCTTGAGAACTCGAGGATCAATGCGCGCCCGCCCGGCGCCAGTACGCGCTTCATTTCCCGCAAGGCCGCGGGTTGATCCGTAACGTTGCGCAGTCCGAAGGCGATGGTTACTGCGTTGAACGCGCCGTTCGCGAACGGAAGTTTCTCGGCGTCGAGCTGCGCGTATTCGATCCCGCGCACGCGGCCTTGATCGATCATGCGCTCGCGCCCGACGCCAAGCATCGCCGCGTTGATGTCACCGATCACGATGGTGCCGCGCTCGCCAACACGAGCCGCAAGCAACGCCGCCACATCACCGGTGCCGCCGGCTAGATCGAGCACGCGGTCGCCTGCACGCACGTTGCTGGTCGCAACGAAGTGGCGTTTCCACAATCGATGCACGCCGAGCGACATGAGATCGTTCATCACGTCGTACTTCGATGCGACCGACGTGAACACCTCGCCGACCAGCTTGGCCTTGTCCGCCACCGGCACATCGCGATAGCCGAAATGCGTGGTGCTGTCTGGGTTTGCCCTGCGTTTGCTCGTTTCGTTCATGCCCACATTATGCCGGCTACTCCATCGCGGCTTGCGCCGCTCCTACAGAAAAGCCGCTTCGCCCGCAGGAGCGTCGCAAGCCGCGATGGGAGCTGCACGGTGACCGAGACTAACGATCCAGGCCAGCCTGTTCCAGCGCGGCGAGATAGAGGGCCCAGCGCTGTTCGTGTTCGCGACCGAGCAGCGCCAGCCATTCCCACGAGTAGATGCCGGTGTTGTGGCCGTCGCTGAAGACGAGCGACACGGCGTAGTGTCCGACCGGTTCTATCGCGACGACATCGACGTGGCGTTTGCCCGGCACCAGCACCTTCTGGCTGGGACCGTGGCCCTGCACTTCCGCGCTAGGCGACTCCACCCGCAAATACTCGAACGGCAGGCGAAAACGCTCCCCCGAATCGAACGCGACCTCAAGCACATGCGAGGCACGATGCAACACGATTTCGGTAGGGGTGACGCGAGGTTGATTCACAAGTAGCGGTGCACGGACGCACCGGCGGCGGCGGCGTTGTTGCTCTTGTAGAGCCGGACTAAGTCCGGCTGCGATTCTTGCCAACAAGCAAGCGCGGCCACCGAGGCGATCAGGTGAGCTTGAGGTTGCGCGGCGGGCGGAGGTCATCGGGCGGTGCGCCCGCGATCTGGGCGAGCGCCTCGTTGTAGGGGCCGTCGAATGAAATGGCCGAGATCTCCTCGAGCCCGAACATCGACAGCTCGTGCATCCATTCGGCGTCCGGGGTGATTTCCTGCAACTGGAAACCGTCCGCGTCGAAGCCTACGAAGCGGCCGACGTAGCAGACCTCGTGCGTCTCCTCGGTGTCGACATGCACCGACAGGACGTTGGATTGCACGGCCATCCACTGCAGCAGCTCCGTGGCGCTGTCGAGCACACCGGCCGGCAGCTCAAGCGTGCCGCGCGCGACGCCCCTGAGCGCCATAGCCTTCTCGATGAACACCGCGTTCTTGTCGGGGACTTCAATCTCGGTCACGTCGCGATGGCGCAGCGCGAAAATCCCGTCGAAGCCGAGGAAATCGCCCACCACCCACAGCAGCACATATTCGTTGCCCACGCCCAGCACGTAGCCGGCGAAGCTGCCCGCCTCGAGTCCGTTGCGCCACAGGCGCACCAGCTCGCCGGACGTTTGCGCCGCGCGCAGCTGCGCACGCACGCTGTTGCTTTTCAGGGTTACTACGTTGCTCATGCGCGCATTCTAGAGCATCACTCCCGAACGGGCGCTCCACACGACTGAAGCCGTCTCAAGCGACGCGCGACGGCAGGTCATTGCGCATTGCGGATACCCACGAAAAAGACAGGCCACGTCGTGCAGGGTGACGCGGTCTTCCATCCTGGAGCCAAAAATCAGCATCTCGCCAGGGTCTGGGCCAGACGCGATCGATCAACGACTGGGCGACGCTCAGCCGGTCGGCTTCGTGGTTCATGGCGGAGGGTCAAATGCACCGTCGAAGTAGTCGCAGAGCACGGTGATGAAGTCGGTGTCGATGTCGAAACTCGACCGGAAGATGTGTTGCTGGCCGGGAGCGGGCGGATACGACGTGGTGTCGTTGGTGTGCGCCATCTTGATCGTGTTCGCCGTGCCGACTGCGGCCGAGATGTACGCGTTCACGACCTCGGTATTGAAAGCGGCGCAAGCCGCGTGCGGCCCACCACTCGCGTGTGGGCCAGCTACGGTGTTTGGAGGGCCGACCCGCGGTTTGACCGTCATCCGCGTGTAGAAAAACGCGATGATCTGAGTGATGGGGTTGTAGGCAGCGGCTATTTCGACCCAGTTGAAAACGGATCCGAAGACCGGGCCAGCCGGCGTTGCCGGTGGCGCGACAACGCAACCATCCCGGCCCGAG
>JBKJND010000248.1:0-5508 GCA_046596095.1 Ahniellaceae bacterium
GCTTCGTGGAGTGGAACCCTCGGCGACGCGTGGAGCCATGCGGCAACGATTGGCTACGCCTACGATCGTCTCGACACTCCAGCATTCTTTTCGCTGTTCAGTTCGCGCCGCACCAGCGTCGACTGGCAAGCGTCGACCACGCACACCGCGCTTGGAGAATTCGTGGTCGGCACGCAATGGCAACGCGAAGGCGGTGAATCGATCGACACGTCGGTGGGCGAAGCGCAGTTCGACCGCTCACGTCGTAACGCTGCGCTGTTCGCGACGTGGGCGCGCGACTTCGACGCGCAACGCCTCGAAGCGGCGCTGCGCCACGACGACAACAGCCAGTTTGGCGGACACACCACCGCGCAACTGGCGTGGGGCTGGCGCATCGGCGATCGCACACGACTCTACGCGTCGTGGGGCGAAGGTTTTCGCGCACCGAACTTCAGCGAATTGTACTTTCCGGGATTCGGCGGCGATTTCGCGGGCAATCCCGATCTCGATCCCGAGACCTCGCGCTCGCTCGAGGCGGGCCTGCTGTTCTTGCCGGCGAGCGGCCACACGCTGCGGCTCGATGCGTGGCGCACCCGCATCGACGACCTGGTGGCGTTCGCAGGGCCACGCTTCTCCGCCGTCAATATTCGTCAAGCGGCGATCGACGGCGTCGAGCTTGTCCACGACTGGCAGGCAGACGCGTGGCGAACGCGCCTGGCTGCGACGTGGCAGGACCCACGCGACCAATCCACCGGCCTTGACCTGCCCCGGCGTCCACACCGCAAAGCTGCGGGCGAAGTGGGCTATCGCTTCGAGGGCGGCATCGAATTGGCCGTTGCGGGTGAAGCGGTGAGCGAGCGACGCGACCCGTTTGGTGCGCTTGGCGGCTACACACTGATCCACGCGACGCTCGACTGGCCCCTCGACGACCACTGGCGATTGCAGTTGCGCGGCGACAATTTGACCGACCGCGAGTACCAGCTGGCCGCGGGCTTCGGCCAACCCGAACGCACATGGCTCGCGACCCTGACTTACGTCGAGTGAGTGGCGTTGGTCGCGCGCACCGCTGGTGTGCGCGGCCGCCGTGAGCCTACAATCGGCTTAATTCGACCGTTCGAGGAATTTTTCAAGTGTCCGAGTTCGGCCCGCCGGTCGCCGAGTCCGAGAGCGTCGTCAGTCTTCGCAGCAGCGGGCTGCCGGCGCGTCCACGTGCGGCGCTCGAAGCCCTGTTCGCGGTTGCCAGCAGCACTTTCGAACGTTACCTGCAGTCGGTACTCACTGAATTCGAGCAACACCTGTTCCGGCAAGCCGATCAGGCGCGTTCGAACGAAGTCCAGCAACTTCACCTCGACGCGATGCGCGATGTGCGGCGCGCGCGTGCCGACGTCGCGCCGCGTTTTTTGCTGCGTCTCGAGCACGCGCTGGCGAGCATCGACCGCCCGGCGACGTCGCCGGCTTTCATGCGTGCGCGCGCAAAACCAGCGGCGCTCGGCGAACTGTCGCTGCTTGATCAGGAATCGTTCGAGGAGATGCTGAGCCTGCAGGAGATTGCGACGCGCGCCGAACTGCGCTATTCGCAGCTGCTGTATCTGCTCGGTCAACGGTTCGCGGTGATGGCGGGTCGCCAGGCGTTCGAGGCCGATGAATTGCCGCTCGGCCCGTATCGTTTGTGCGAGTGCCTGCGCACGGCAATCAGTTGCCTCGACCTCGCTCAGGAATACCGGTTGCAGTTGTATCGCCTGTGCGACAAGGCCTTTTTCGCCAACGCCGAACCGTTGTTCGTGTTGTTCAACGAAGTGCTGATTCAGCATCGCATCCTGCCGCACGTGGCGTTTCAGCTGCCACGGGTGCGGCGCGAAGAGGATGCTTCACCGCATGCCGCAACGCCTGCTGGCGGCCCGAAGAGCGACGGCACTGCAGTCGCAGACGCGCGTACCGACAAGGCCGCAAGCGTTGGCGCCGAACCGCAGGCGACCGCCGCGCCTGCGCGCGCCGCCACGGAAGAGCTGCCGACGGCGTTCCGCAATCCGCTGACAGGCTGGCCGGGTGCGCCCCGGGCGTTTGCGCAGTACGACCCGACCCTGGGCACAACTGGCCCGAGCGCCGCCGATTCGTTCGAGAATCTGCGCAGCCTGCTGGCATGGCGCCGCCCGGTCGCGTCAAAATCCGAGCACGCCAACGGCGCTGCCCCCGCATCGGCCGAAGATCTGGAAGTCGTGTTGCGCGAGTTGCAGGCCAAGCCGGTGGCGCCCATCGTGATCGATGGCCGCGTGGTCCCGCGCACCGTGAACCACTTGCGCCAGGACCTCATGAATTACCTGCGGCAATTCAGCGCGCAGGGCGCCGCGCCGCAGTTGAGCGGGGAAGACAGCGACGCGATGGACCTGCTCGGTCTCATGTTTGAGCAACTCGGTCGCGATCAGCGGGCCGACAGCTCCATGCAGCAACTGCTGACCCGCCTGCAGGTTCCGATTCTGCGCATCGCGCTGCGCGACAAGCGCTTTTTCACGCGCCCCGAGCATCCTGCCCGCCAATTGCTCAACAGCGTCGCCGAAGCGAGTCACTACTGGCTCGACGACGAGACCGAGGACCGCAACCTGGCCGAGCGGATGCAATCGGTGGTTGACCGCGCCAGCGTCGAGTTCGAGGGCGACGTACGCGTGTTCGAAGATTTGTCGGGCGATCTGTCGCGCCAGATCGGCACACTGGTGCGCAAGTCCGAGGTTGCGGAACGACGCCACGTGGAAGCCGCAAAAGGTCGCGAGAAACTCGATTCGGCGCGCGCCGCGGCCACGCTCGCGATCGACGAGCGTGTCGCGCGGCATAGTCCGCCGGCATTGCTGCGCACGCTGCTCGAACAGGCATGGGCCGACGTGTTGGCGTTGACCATCCTGCGGCATACCGAATCGAGCGAGATTTACCGGCGCCGGGTGCAAATCGCGGATCGACTGATCGAGGTGCTGGATCAGGCCGGCGCGAAGGAAGTGCCCGCGACGCCGGAAACGCGCGCGCTGCGCGAAGAAGTCGAGAGCGGCCTCAAGCAGATTGGGTACCACGACAAGGATACGGCCGCGCTGACGACCCGATTGTTCAAGGATGCGCCGGAACACGATACCGACCCGACCTCGGTGACTGAGCTGACCATCAGACTCAAGGCGCGTTCCCGGCTCGGTGTCGATTCGAACGCGACAGGTGCGGGGTTGGCACCGTCCGCAGTCGCCTCGAGTTCGATTCCATTGGTGCCGGCCCACCACGCGGCGCCACTCACCGAGGAAGAGATGCGGGCGCGCCACAACTTGCTGACCCTGCCTTTTGGAACCTGGTTCGAGTTCAAGATCAACCAGCAAGGCCAGACCGTGCGCCGCAAGCTGGCCTGGTTCTCGACCTTGAGCGGCAATTGTCTGTTCGTCAATCAGCGCGGCGCGCGTACCGAGGAGCGCACGCTGGATCAACTCGCGCGCGAACTCGTTCGCGGTAACGTAAGCGTCATCGAAGCGAATCCGCAGTCGCTGCTGGAGCGACGCTGGAGCGCCCTGGTCGCAAGTCTCAAATCGACGACTGGATTCGGACGCAAGCCCGATGTCGCAGCGGCGGCCGGCGCATGAACGAGCGTCGGCGAGCCACCCGCAAATCTGTTGGCGACAGACTGTCCGTCACCGACATGATGACTGGCGAAGTGATGGGGATCATCGGCAACCTTTCGCACGATGGCGTGTTGCTCATCCTCAACAACCCGGTCAATGCCAACACGCTGTATCAGGTCCAGTTCCGCATCCCGGATGGCCTCGGCAACGAGCCCATCGAGGTTGGCATCCACGAGCAGTGGATTGAGCAGATGCAAAGCAGCGGCGGCGGCGAGTACTGGGCCGGTTTCCGCATCATCGACATCGACCCGGCCGATCGCGAGCGGCTTGTCGCTTACGTCGGGGATTGACCCGCACCGCGCGCTTTTGTAGTGCCGAGCTTGCTCGGCAACGAAGTCCGACATCGCCGCATCCTTCAGCGCAGCGGAGCAAGCTCCGTTCTACAACAGTCGTTCGGCGCGGCGAGTATGCGTGTGCGGCACAATGGGCCATCCGTCCGGAGGATGCGCGCATGACCGAACATCAGTTGCCATCCATGTACACCGCGCATCTGGAAACCCTTGCCGAGCGCACCACGCGAGCGCTTGCAGCCGGTGGCTTCGATCACCTCGTGGTCGCCAGCGGCAAGCCGCACACGCAGTTCCTCGACGACCAGGATTATCCGTTTCGGACCAACCCGCATTTCAAGGCGTGGCTGCCGCTGACCAAAGTGCCGCAGAGCTGGCTTGTGTACACGCCGGGCAAGCGGCCGCAACTCGTGTATTACCAGCCGCACGATTACTGGCACGTGGTGCCGGACGCGCCCGCGGGTTACTGGGTGGAACACTTCGACGTGACGATCGTGCGCTCGCCTGCCGAGGCGCGAGCGCATCTGCCGGCGCAGGCCGCGCGCTGCGCAATCATCGGCGAGGTCAACGCCAGTGTTGGCGACATGGTGCCGAACAATTCGCCCGTAGTGCTTGAGTACCTGCACTACCACCGAGCGTTCAAGACTCCATATGAGCTTGCGATGATGCGCGTCGCGAGCAAGATCGGCGCGCGCGCGCACGTCGCCGCACATCAGGCGTTCGAGTGCGGCGAATCGGAGTTTGGCATTCACCTGGCCTACTGCGCCGCGGCGGGGCAAGGCGACAACGATCTGCCGTACGGCAACATCATCGCGCTCAACGAACACGGCGCGGTGCTGCACTACACCGAGTTGCATCGCAACGCGCCCGCGCGCAGCGACAGCTTCTTGATCGACGCGGGGGCAAGTTTCCACGGCTACGCCTGCGATATCACGCGTACACATGCGGGTTCGCACGCGCCCGAGTTCAAGGCGCTGATCGACGGCGTCGACAAAGTGCAGCGCGCGCTATGCCTCAAGGTGCGCGCGGGACTCGACTACGCTGCGCTCCACATCGAAGCGCATCACGCGTTGGCTGGCGTATTGCGGGATCAGGGCTTTATTCGCTGCAGCGCGGAAGCGGCAGTTGCGAATGGGATCTCGACGGCGTTTTTCCCGCATGGTCTCGGGCACGGTATCGGCCTGCAGGTGCATGATGTGTCGGGCTTTGCGTGCGATGAATCCGGCACGCACATTCCGCGCCCGGAGGGTCACCCGTACCTGCGCCTGACACGCACGCTTGCGCCCGGCATGGTCACGACCATCGAGCCCGGCATTTATTTCATCCCGATGCTGCTGGACGAGTTGCGCGGCAAACCCGCCGCGCGCGATGTCGATTTCGACCACGTCGAGCGTTTCCGTCACTTTGGCGGCATCCGCGTCGAGGACGACGTGGTCGTCACCGACGACGCCCCGGAAAATCTCACGCGCGATGCGTTCGCCGCGCTGGCGGCGTAACAGCACTCTCGGATGCTCGGCTGATGTAGCGCGGTGCTATGCGCCGCTGCTTTTGCTGGACGCAACCATCGAACAGCAGCCGGACATAGTCCGGCTCCTGAC
>JBKJND010000354.1:0-3744 GCA_046596095.1 Ahniellaceae bacterium
AGGGCGATTCTGCGTCTGCGCCGCCTTTCATGCGCCTCGATCCGCTGGTTCGAACGCAGCGCTTGCTTGGTGACGAACAGCGCGCCAAAGTTCATCTGCAGCGGCTGACGGCGGCGGGCTACACGCCGCTCCGCCCGTGGCCGCGCAGCTCAACTGCCAGTCCGATCGCAGAGGCGAACGATCGATAACTCAGGCAAAGAGTTCAACGAGTTTTATGAGGGGCGATAGGGCGTCGCGACTATCGATGCCACCGTCGCAATTATTGGCGCAGCAGTGGAGACTCCCACTGTCTGCCCGCACGGACAACCAAACCACCAGGGGGAATCGCATGACCATCAATGTTTCGCTCGATATCAGAAACGGAGCGGCCAGCAGTGGCGACGGCTACACCACCGTCAGGGCTTCCGACAACACCCAGTACAGCTACCAGTACACCGGCGGCAGCGACGGCAGTGGCGGTGTCACCGAGCATCTCGGCAGCGCCGAGCCCATCGTTGTCTCGGTGATCGCAGACCCGAGATACCTCATCAGTCGGGTCGATATCATTGACCCCGATGCGGTTGCCACTCCTCCGATTCCCCAGCTCGGGGTCACGGTCGCTGCCGGCAGTCGTTCTGCAACGATCGTCGATCTTGCAACGGCCACTGACTCAGGGAGCTACTGCGTGCGCATCACCGACACCAGCAAGAGCCCCAACTGCACGCTGGACTGCGACCCGCCGGTCACCAACGTTCCACCTTAGTTTGGGGCGGCGCAGCGACGACGAAGGCGCCTTCAAACCGCGCCTTCTTCATCGCAGGCACGCCGAGCAACACCAGCGAGTTTCCTCCAACGCCGCATGAGGTTCGCTGCGTCAGCTTTCGCGACGAGCACGGAATCCTGGGAACCGCATGAGAAATGAGCGACAGCCATCGAATCCGACCTCCGCACCCGGCAATCGGGCGACGCACACCACACCGACCCGGTACGCGCGGCTGATCATCGGCGTCACCGCGCATCGCGACATTCCCCAGTCGATCGAACCAGCGCTCGCCGCAGCGGTTCGCGAGTTCCTGCAGCGCATGCAGCGCGACTATCCCGGGTTGCCGCTTGCGGTGATGTCGGCGCTGGCCGAAGGCGGCGACCGCATCGTTGCACGCTGCGCTCTTGAACTCGGCATCGCACTGATCGCCCCGCTGCCGATGCAACGCGAGGCGTATCTTAAGGACTTCACCACGCCGGCGTCGCGCGAGGAGTTCGAGCGCCTCGCTGCCGCGTCCGAAGTGATCGAACTGCCGATCGTTTCGGGCGGCGATGAACGGCTGGCGGCTTTGCCTGGCAACGAGCGCAATCGCCAATACGCGCAGCTCGGCGCATTCCTGTCGTCGCACTGCCAGATCCTGCTCGCGCTGTGGGACGGCCGACCTGGCACCGAGCTCGGCGGCACCGGCGATGTGGTGCGTTTTCATCTGCACGGCGAGATGTCCGACCATGCCACGCGGCTGTCCACGCCCAACCTGCTCGCCGATGACGATAGCGATCTGGTCTATCACATCCTCTGCGCACGCGAGCAGCAGGAAACCGACGCCGAAGGTCACTCGCGTGTGCGCTGGTTGACGACGGCCGGAGAATCTCCCGGCGACGGCCCGATGCCCGATGGTTATCGACGCATGTTCCGGCAGCTGACCGAGTTCAATGCGGATATTTCGAAATACGAATCGGTCATCGCACGCGAGCCCTCACTTCTGCTGCCCGATCCGGCGGCGTGGCCGGCAGGGATCCGCGCGATCGAACACTTGTTCGCGGGTGCCGACTGGCTGGCCGTGCATTTTCGCAAGCGCATGCACTTCAGCATTATGTTGCTGCACACGCTGGCGATCCTGATGGGCACCGCGTTCATCGTCTATTCCGAGCTCGATGTCTCGGCCGCATTCATTGGCGCATTTCTACTGCTGTTTGCTACGGGTTCACTGGTTGCGCTGATCGGGAGCAGACGCGAATGGCACCGCCGATATCTGGACTATCGGGTGCTCGCCGAAGGATTGCGCGTGCAGTGCTACTGGACCATCGCCGGCGTTCGCGTCACGCATCAGGTGCGTTTCGCCTACGACAGCTTTTTGCAAAAGCAGGACGTGGAGCTGGGCTGGATCCGTCATGTGATGCGGTCCGCCAGTCTCGCTGCGGCGGTGGGTGGCGACGCCGGACCGGCGCGCCTGGACTGGGCGATCCAGAGCTGGATCGGTGGGGACGGAGACGGCGATGGCCAGCTCGGGTACTACCGTCAGCGCAGCGAGCAGCGCATGCGCAAGTACCGGCACACCACGCGCATCGGCAGAGCCAGTCTGGCGATCAGCCTGCTGGCAGCCGTCGGCCTGCTGTTGATCGACGATTCGGCGCCCGCCCGCTGGAATCAGGCGCTGTTGCTGCTGATGGGTTTCGCTGCATTGTTCGCCGCGGTGCGCGAGTCGTACTCGCACCAGCTCGCCGACCGCGAACTGATCCGGCAGTATCGCTTCATGCAGCAGATCTTCGCGCGCGCGCGCGATCGCATCGCCGCATCCGCGGACCCCCAACAGCAGCGACGCATACTCGAAGCACTGGGGCAGGCTGCGCTGGAGGAACACGCCGAGTGGATCCTGACCCACCGCGAGCGGCCGATCGAGCCGAATCGGATCGGCTGAGCGAACGCAGGCAAAAGTCGAGTGACCACGCGGCAGCGAGGGGTGCGCTATCAGGCTCTGCCAAGCCTCACTCGCGCTGCATCAGCGCCTTGAGATTCGCGAACGGATTGCTGGTCGCGGCGGCAGGTTTGTCCTCGGCGTCAAGCGCGCTGACGCCGGTGTAATCGATGAGTCTCGAGTGCTCGTTGTCGTGGCAATAGACGCATAGCAGCTCCCAGTTGCTGCCGTCGGGCGGGTTGAAATCGTGATCGTGATTGCGATGGTGAACGGTCAGCTCGCGCAGGTTGGCGCGAATGAACTCGCGCGCGCAGCGGCCGCAGATCCATGGATACATCTTGAGCGCTCGCTCGCGATAGCCCAGGTCGCGTTGCTCGGCATCGCGCCGCGCCTGCGCCACGATGCGGTCGAGCGCGGCTTCGTTGCTGGCCGTCGTTTTGCCACTCGACATCGAATTTCGCCAGTCGCACCCGGAGCGGCGACTTTATCGCAAACCCGCGCGTCGCTCGCGTGGGTGAGGCAGGCACGCGACGCCATGCTTCGCACGGCGGCCACGCTCACTCCATCCACGGATTGCGCATCGGCTCGACGCGGGCGACGTCGCTGCTTGCCGCGACGCGCGCGACCTGCGCTTCGACCTGTTGCCGGATCAGCGCGTCGAGCGGAATTTTCTGCTGGTCGAGCAGGCGCCGGTAGGACCGGATCGCGCGCTCCCTGTCGCCGAGACGCACGTATGCGTTGCCGAGCTCCACGCCGGCATCGACTTTCTGCGGCATCAGCGCCGCGACTTCCTCGAGCCGCCGCGCAACCAGGCCCCAGTCCTTGCCATTTTCCTTGTAGATGTAGTCCATGACTCTGAATGACAGACTGCCTGCTCGCATTTGCGGCCTCACCAGTGTGCCCTTCCAGATGCCGACGTGACCGAAGCGCGCGACGGGTTTCAGATCCTTGAATACCCGGCGCGGGTCCCAGTTCCACGACGGCCGCGGCAACGTCATCGGCATCGGGTAGACAAAGAATCCCTCGAAGCGACCCTCGACGTTGGTGTCATCGAGGTTCTCCACAAAGCGCCGATAGTTGAGTTTCG
>JBKJND010000144.1:0-4334 GCA_046596095.1 Ahniellaceae bacterium
GTCTTCTTCATTTTCTGCAGGATCTTCGCGCTGATTTCCTGCGCGCTCATCTTGCGGCCGTCGCTGAGTTCGACCCAGGCGTCGCCGTTGTCGTGCGCGACAATGCCGTACGGCACGAGGTCCAGATCCTTCTTCACTTCCGCGTCGGTGAACTTGCGGCCGATGAGGCGCTTCACCGCGGAAATCGTGTTCTTGGGATTGGTGACGGCCTGGCGTTTGGCCGACGCGCCGACGAGCACTTCGCCATCTTTGGTAAAGGCCACGATCGAGGGCGTGGTGCGGTCGCCTTCGGAATTTTCGATGACGCGCGGCTTGCCGCCTTCCATCACCGCCACACATGAGTTGGTGGTGCCGAGGTCAATGCCGATGATCTTGCTCACGGGTGCTTCTCCTGAAAAATCAAATGGAATCAGTTTTGCTGGAATCATCTCGCGCGAGACCGCGCGAGTCGTCGATGTATCGAGTCAAACCAACTTTTCAACCTGCACGCAATCTGGGGTTCGCCGACGCCGAATCAAGCTCTGCGGGAAAGTCGGGACAGCGCCGCTTGCTCAGCTTTCGGTCACCACCACAAGCGCCGGACGCACCAGGCGGTCGTTGAGCGTGTAGCCCTTCTGAAAGACCTGTGCGACCTTGCCTGCACCGATGTCACCGGCAGGCACTGTGCTCATGGCCTGGTGCAGCGCGGGATCGAAGGACTGGCCTTGCGGATCGAGTGCGCGCAAGCCGTGCGCAGCGAGGGTCTTGTCCAGCATCGCGAGCGTGAGCTGCATGCCTTCGCGCAGCTTGGCCGAATCGTCATGCGAAGTTTCGAGTCCGCGCTCGAGGCTGTCTGCGATCGGCAACAGATCGCCGAGCAAACGCTCGGTACCGAACTTGCGCGCCGCCTCAACATCGCGCGCGGCGCGCTTGCGCAGGTTGTCCATCTCCGCGAGCAATCGCAGGGATTCCTCACGGGCGCGCAGCACCTCATCGATCTCAGCCATCGCGACGCGCTCTTCGGCGCTCAGCACTGCATCATTGTCGTCTACGAATTCGACAGCCGGATCCGGCGGCGTGGTTTGCATGGGTCAACCTCAATAGTTCGGCGCTGCTTCGAAGGGTGCGTCGACGCACCGTGATTTCGGAACGGTCGGGTGATTGCGACCGCGAGCCCGGGCTATGGGGTCGGTGCGGCCACGTTCAAGGCCTGCGACAGCACTTTCGCAGTCGCCTGCACGATGGGGATCACGCGCTCGTAGCTCATGCGGGTGGGGCCGATCACCCCCAACACGCCGAGCACCTTGCCGCCCGCGCCGTAAGGCGCCGCCACAACGCTGCACTGATCGAGCGACGCCACACCGGATTCGTCGCCAATGAACAGGCGCACCCCATCGGCATGAATGCAGCCTTCAAGGACACGCAGCAAGTCCTGCTTGCGCGCGAAGGCGTCGAACAGCTCGCGCAATCGGTCGACGTCGGCCAGCTCGTGTACCCCGAGCAGGTTGTTCTGACCCGCAAGCACAAAATCCGTCTGTCCCTCCACGCGCAGCGCTGCGTCCGCCAGCAGCACCGTCGCAGCCATCATGCGGTCCAGGCGCTCGCGATCGCCGGAAAGCTCGGCCACCAGACGACGACGGATCTCGTCGAGCGTCAGGCCCGCAAAGTTGGCGTTGAGATAGTTGGCGATCCATTCGAGCTCGCCCGGCGCCAGCGGACGAGCCAACTGCACCACGCGGTTTTGCACCTCGTGGTCGGTGAATACGAGGATCACCATCACGCGGCTGGCGTCGAGCGCCACGAAATCAATGTGGCGAAACGCGAAATGTTCGCGCTTGGGAACGGTGACCAGCCCCACAAACCGCGTGATACCCGACAGCATCGCGGACACGTTTGCAAGCAGGTCGGAAGTCGCACCCGAAGCCGGTAATTGCTGGCGCAGCATCGCCATGTCGGCGGCGCCGAGCGGCTGCATCTGCAGCAACGAGTCGACAAACACGCGATAGCCGCGCGGCGTGGGAATCCGCCCTGCAGAGGTATGCGGGGCAATGAGCAAACCCAGTTCCTCAAGATCCGCCATCACGTTGCGGATGGTGGCCGGGCTCACATCGAGCCCGCAGGCTCCGGCCAGGGTGCGCGAACCGACCGGCTGACCATCGCGCACGTACTGCGCCACCAGCGCCCGCAGCAAATGCCGGGCGCGGGGATCGAGGACAAGGTCGGACTTGGGGCGCATGCAGGGCTCGAGGCAATCTCGGGACCACGCTATTGACTGCGGGGCCTACGGTCAATGGGGTGAGGCTCCGCTAACATCAAGCGCCGCGCCGATGAGCGGTGCACCCACGCAGGCAAGGCATGTTGCAACGACTTCGTGTGCGCGACTTTGCGATCGTGGACCAGATCGAAATCGCGTTCGACGCTGGATTCAGCGTCGTTACCGGTGAAACCGGCGCCGGCAAATCGCTCGTGGTCGATGCGCTCGGTCTCCTCAGAGGCGCGCGCGGCGACGCGGCGTGGATCCGCCACGGTGCCGAACGCGCCGAGATCGAGGCCGAGTTTGCGCTGGGCGAAGTTCCGGCGGCGTCCGCATGGCTGCGCGAACGCGAGCTTGACGACGATGAAGACCATTCCTCGATCTGTCGCATTCGTCGCACCTTGCGAGTCGATGGCGCCAGCCGCGCCTACGTAAACGACCGCGCCGTGAGCCTCGCGCTGCTGCGCGAATTGTCGACGCACCTGCTGGCCATTCACGGTCAGCACGAGCATCAGGCACTGCTCGATCGTGGACGTCAACTTGAGCTGCTGGATGCCGTCGCAGACCACAACGCATTGATGGACGCGGTGAAGGCGGCCACCACGAGCTGGCGCAACGGCGAGCGTCGGCTTGCGGAACTCACCGCCATGGGTGCGAGCGATCCCGCGCTCATGGAACTGCTCGAATTCCAGGTGGCCGAACTCGAACGCGATGGCATCGGACCGGACGCTCTGACGGAATTGGTGTCGGATCACCGACGCCTCGCGCACTCGCGCGAGTTGATCGCCGGTAGTCAGCGGGTTGCGGAACTGCTCGACGGTGACGGCGAGCAAGCCGGCGTCAACGCACGTATCGGCGCGGCAGTGCAACAAGTCGAAGCATTGCGGGCGCACGACCCTGCGCTTGATCCCATCGCAACTTCGTTGGCTCAAGCATCAGCGGCACTGGACGACGCTGCTTTGGCGCTCGCGCGTTACCTCGACCGCCAGGACGTCGACCCTGCGCGTCTGGACGAACTCGATGCCCGACTGACGCAGCTGCACGCGCTCGCGCGCAAGCACCGGGTCAAGCCGGAGGAGATCGCCGGCATGCGCGACAGCTTGCGCGAGCGCTGCGAGGCGCTGCGCAATGCCGGCGGCGCGATCGATGCACTGCGCGCGGAACAGATCAAGTCGCTACATCGGTATAGCGATGCCTCCAGGCAACTCAGCCAGTCGCGGCGCGAAGCGGCGATGCGACTCTCGGCAGCAACCCTTGAACTGATGCAGCAACTCGGCATGGCGGCCGGGCAGTTTTCCATCGAAGTCCACTCCGACCTCGCAGGCCCGCCGTCTGCCCAAGGTGCAGATAGCGTTGAAATGATGGTCAGCACCAACGCAGGTCAACCCCTGCGACCGCTCCGCAAGGTCGCCTCCGGCGGGGAGTTATCCCGGATTGGTCTCGCATTGCAGGTCGCGGCGAAAGGCACGCGCCCTGCTCCGACCCTGGTGTTCGACGAAGTCGACAGCGGCATCGGCGGCGCCGTCGCGGAAATCGTCGGACGCCTGCTGCATCGCCTCGCGGAACGCTCGCAGGTGCTGTGCGTGACCCATCTCGCGCAGGTCGCGGCGCAAGCGGATCATCACTTCACCGCAATGAAATCGACCGCAGCCGACCAGACCCAGACTTCACTGCAATCGCTCGATCGCAAGCAGAGAACCGCCGAGATCGCGCGCATGCTCGGTGGAGTCGCCGTGGGCACCGAGACCCTCGCGCACGCGCGCCAAATGCTCCGAACTTCAAAATCGGGCTGACGCTGGCTCAAGTCAGCGGTGTTTGCGCTTGGCGCGCACGTAGAGCACGAGGCTGTGTTCCTCGATCTCGTAGCCGTGCTTGGCGGCGACCTCACGCTGCAACCGCTCGATCTCGTCGCTGGTGAACTCGATAACCTTGCCAGTGTCGAGATCCACCATGTGGTCGTGATGCTTGCCGCGGTCGATCTCGTAGACGGCCTGGCCGCCCTCGAAATTGTGTTTGAGCACCAGACCCGCCGTTTCGAACTGGGTCAACACCCGATACACGGTCGCCAGACCAATGTCGTCCTCGTGCTCAATCAACTGAC
>JBKJND010000263.1:0-3613 GCA_046596095.1 Ahniellaceae bacterium
GTCGTTGCCAATCGCAAGGCCAGTGGGCGTATGCGTTTTGCCGAACGCGCAACTCACATCGGGAAAAACATAGAACGCGCCCTCGGGACGCGGACAGATCAGGCCCGAAATGGAGTCCATCACCGCCATCACCTGATCGCGTTTGGCCTCGAACTCACGGCAGCGCGCTTGCGGCACGTCCTGCGGACCGCTGAGTGCCGCCACGGCCGCCGCGGTCACTACTTCCGGCAAGCTCGTGATGTGATTCGAATTCATCACCGCAACGGCATTCGCCACGCTCTCGGGGCCGGCCATGAAACCGGTTCGCCACCCGGGCATGCCGTAGGTTTTCGAAATCGAATCGACAAAAATCACGCGATCGCGAAGCGATGGCTGCGACATGATGAAGTTGTGATAGCCGACGCCATCGAAAATCATGCGGTTGTAGATGTCGTCGGTGATGATCCAGGTATCGGGAAATTCGAGCAGAACCTCCGCCAACGCCTCGATTTCCGACCTCGAGTACACCATCCCGGTGGGGTTGGAAGGGTTGTTGAAAAGAAACACCCGTGGCTTCGCGCGCAGCGCCGCGTCGAGTTGCGCCGGCAGAATCTTGTAGTTCTGCGATGCTGGGCAGGGCAGCAACTGGATGCGCGCGTTGACGATCTCCGCGATGTCGACGTAACTGGTCCAGTACGGTGTGGCGAACGCGATGGCGTCGCCTTCGTCGAGCAGCACCTCGGCGAGCGTGTAAAGGATGTGCTTGGCGCCAATGCCGGTAGCAACATTCTGCCTGGTGTAGCCCGTCAAACCGACAGCGGCCATGTGCGCAATAAAAGCATCGAGCAGCGCATCGCTGCCGCGATTGGTGCCGTATTGCCCCGAGTCGCTCGCCAATGCGGCGCGCGCTGCCGCGTATACATGCTCGCCGGGCAGAAAATTCGGCACGCCGATCGAGAAACTGATGATGTCGCGGCCTTCGGCCTTGAGGCGTTTGGCGCGCTCCGCGACCAGCATGATGGTGCTCGGCCGGGCGCGTGCAACGCGTGTAGCAAGGTTCAGCATCGACTGCCCCGACAGCCCGTTCGCAAGCCGCGCAGACTATCACACGCTCTGGCGCCCTCTGCTTGCCGCAGGAGTTCCGGCGTCTGCAATCTTCCCGCGTCATTTGACTTCATCCCTCCCCCTCCGGGGGAGGGACCGAGGGAGAGGGTTCCAACTCGCGAATTGCCTGACTATCTTCGTGCAGTAACGATCCCTTCTGCGGCAAGATCGTACCCGCTCCCCAACCCCACCCGGCCCGTTGGGCGTGATTGTGCGCGCGAGCAGCGTTCGCTCGCTACGCGAGTCGCCTTCGCTGCGCTCGGTCGCAAGCGCGCACAATCACCCCGGGGGAGAGGGGCTCACCGGCGGGACGCTGCGTCACGGGTTGGGAGTGAACCAATGCGATTGCGTTGTTTGTGGTGTCTGGCGTGCGTAATCGTGGCGCTGCTGCTGGCGGGCTGCGCGACCACGCAGAGCCGTGTCGCGAACACCGCTCGCGATGCGGGCGAACAGGTGCGCGGAACCGTGGTGCTGATCGAACCCGACATCGAACTCTCGGAACTCAACGCGGGAGGCGCGCACCAACCGCGCGCCGACTGGACGGCGCGGGCGCGCGCGGAGCTTCCGGCCGCGTTGCGTCGGCAACTTGCGCGCAAAGGCAGCATCACGCTCGCGAAGTTCGAAGTCGCGGACGATCTGCCCGCGACCGATCGCACGCGGCAACTGCTGCATCTGCATCGGGCCGTGGGCAACAGCATCCTGCGTCATGGTTATGGCATCGGCACGCTGCCCAGCAAGGGCAAGGACTTCGACTGGACGCTGGGAAAAGGCGTGGCGGTGTTGCGCGCGGCAACCGGGGCCGACTACGCACTATTCGTCACGGTGCGCGACAGCTACACGAGCGGCGGCCGCGCTGCACTGATGATGGTGGGCGCGTTGGTCGGCGTCGGCTTTTCAGGCGGTGTGCAAGCCGGTTTCGCGTCGCTGATCGACTTGCGTGACGGTCGCGTCGTGTGGTTCAACACGCTTGTCGATCAGCGCGGCGACCTGCGCGACACCGAAGGCGCCGACACCACCGCACGCCAATTGCTGGACGGATTTCCGTCATGAGAGCAGGTCTTGTCGCAAGCCTTTTGATCGCGTTCGCGACGATGCTTTCGGGCTGTCGGACCGCTCCTGTCGCCGAGGCGCGACCGGGCGCGGCATACGCCGTCGACAGCGACGAAGCCGGGTTGCGACTGGCTATGGACGAAGCCGAGCAGCGCCTGCGTAATTCTCCGCTACGCATATCCGATCCCGAACTCGAAGAGTACGTCAGGGAACTGACTTGCCGGCTCGCGGGCGACTTCTGCGCAGAAGTTCGCGTGTATCTGATCGATCTTCCGTACGCCAACGCGTCAATGGCGCCCAATGGCGTACTGCAGGTGTGGGCGGGATTGCTGCTGCGCGCGGGCGACGAAGCAGAGCTCGCTTACGTGATCGGCCATGAGCTCGGACACTATCGGCACCGTCATGTGATCCAGCAATGGCGTAGCGCGCAACGCACGCAAGCGCTGCTCGGCGCGTTGCAGGTGCTGACCGCTGGCGCCGGAGCCGGCCTCGTCGGCAGTGCACTCGGACTTGGAGGCGCGGCGGCTCTCAACCAGTTTTCTCGCGACCACGAGCGCGCAGCGGACCAGTTCGGATTTGCGACGCTGGCGAGCCACGGTTACGACGTGTCGGCCTCGTATGGACTGTACGAGCAACTCGCGGCCGAGGAGGCGGCGCTGCCACCGCGCTGGCGGAGCGTGGTGTTTGCGAGTCATCCGCCGACGGCGGAGAGATTGAAAGACATGCGGGAAGCCGCCGGGAATTCAGTTGGGGGCGAGCGCTTTCGCGAGCGCTATTGGCATGCTGTGGCTGCTTCTCAAGCAGAGTGGCTGCGCGCGGATTTGTCGCGCCGGCAGTTAGGACCGAGTCGCGTATTGCTGGATTCACTGTTGCGCCGCGCGCGCCCCGAAGAACGCGGAACGCTCGCATATTTCCGCGGCGAGGTCGAGCGTCTGGAAAACGATGCACAGTCGTCGACAGAGGCCGAGCGCTGGTATCGCGAAGCCATTGCAGCCCCGGATGCTCCTCTCACGGCGCATCGCGAATTGGGACTGTTGCTGCGGGCGCGCGGAAAGCGTCAAGAGGCTGCCGTCGAACTGGCTCGCTATCTGGAACTTGCGCCGGACGCTGAGGATCGCGCCCTCATGGCGCACTACCTGACGGAGTTGCGTTCGTGAGCCGCATCAATTGGTCCCAAGACATCGGCCGCCGAGTCGGATTGGCTTTGCTCGTTGTGATCTGCACGTGCGCGCTGGTGGCGTGTGGGCCCAGCCCGCTGGTACGGGCCGGCGATGCAACGGCGGTCGGGTCGATCGCGCTGAAAACGCCTGTCGACTGGTCGCGCTTTGGCGACTCGCGCATCGAACTCTGGACGCGCGATGGCACGCTGCTCAATCAGCTGCAGTTCGTAGGCGCAGTCGAACCCGGACAGCACGTCTTCCGTGCGCGACGCGAAACGAAGCGGCGTCCCGACGGCCCCTATTTCCGTTCGGGAATGAAT